>JAFDAT010000308.1 GCA_019313725.1 Deltaproteobacteria bacterium | reverse complement strand
TCAAAGGATAATCCGGGAAATTAAAAACAACATCATGGTCACCTGCAAAGTGGAAATGGTCGACTACGGTGATCTGCCTCGTTCGGAGAGGAAATCCAAACGGATATATGACAATCGGATGGAGTAGGCGGAATGCGGAGTTGGGATTCAAGGGTTCCATGTTGGGAGAATCCATCGAAATCGCTATCGGGATCGCTATCGAAATCGAAGATATAGAAGATGTATGAGATCTGGACACGAAAAATTGTACGTCTACCGCCTTACGATAAGCTATGTCGCATAGGTGTACGAGAAGACAGGAGCTCTTACGGGAATGCGTCGATCTGCGTGGGACCAGAATGTGTAAATTTTCAGGCTTCGTTGTGGGCGCATGAAAATTTATTCAAATCACAGCATGTTTGTGCATGATTTCGGTATTAAGAGCACGGTTTAGTAGGAATAAATCCCTGTGCTACAAAGCCGTCGGCGTTATGCCATGTAGTCCAGGGCTTTAGCCCTGCCGGAACTTGGTAATTGGGCGTTGGATATTCAATTCCGGTTATCCGGGTCGGGATTCAAGGGGTCCAGGATTCGAGTGAAAACAAAAAACTGGAGAAGAACCAATGAAATCTTCGCGCTGCAAGCCGTGCGGTATCATACGACTTGGATCTTTTCTATCTTTGCGCGGAAGCTATGGGGAATTAGACTCAGCGGAGATTAAAGAATAAATGAACCGGGAGATATTTCGATGATCAATTACGAATATTTTAAGCCTGAAAGCCTGGACGAGGTGTTCGAACTCATGCAGCAGTATGGCTCCAGGGCGGCGTTGGTGGCCGGTGGAACCGATGTCATGGTGTTCATCAAACAGAGCAATCATTCGCCGGAGGTGCTGATATCTCTTCTGGCGACGCATCGCATGCTGGAACAGTCGAAGATGGTAAAAAATGACCTTACGGCGCTTCACCAGGGTGCTTCCCAGGTGGGATCCGTGCAGGTGAGGAACGTGGGGACTTTGGGGGGGAATATATGCAACGCAGCGCCGTCGGCGGACACTGCGGGCCCTTTGTTGATACTGGATGCCGTAATGGTGCTCCAAAGCCCTGAGGGGCAGCGACGGGTTCCCATCGAACAATTTTTTATCGGCCCTTCGGAAACCGTCAAAAAGGATGATGAAGTGCTGGTCGAGATTGAAATTCCCGCAGAGATGAGTCGGTTCAAGACGGCTTATTGCAAACATGCCCGCCGGCAGGCCATGAATCTTCCCATCATCGGCGTCTCCGTAGGTGTCCTGCTTGAAGGGGATGTTATTGCCGATTCACGGATCGCATTGACCGTGGTCGCACCGACGCCCATCCGGGTACCTCAGGTCGAGGCGTTTTTAAAGGGCAAACCATTTGAAGAAGCGGTCTTGAATGAAGCCGGAGAAATTGCTTCTTCTCCCGAGTGCTGTATGCCCCGTGACAGTGTGCGCTGCGAAGGATGGTACCGGGAGGAGATGGTGAGGGTGCTGATCCCGAGGGTGGCCCGGGCGGCGCTTGGGCCTTGATAATTTTTAATTCTTAATGTTCAATTTTGAATTAAAGACGTGGATAGGGTTGATTGTTTATGGCAAGGGATCTATTTTGCACAGACGGACACATCGTTTCGCGATACAATATTTGATAACCAATGGAACTATCACCCGTAATACTTAAACATGAGTTTATCATTTGTATTCATGGGCAAAGGGGTACGTTGAGCATATGAAAAAAACATCTATATCTTTTATACTGAATGGCGACAACGTTACGGCCGAGGTTCCGGCGACGTGGACCTTGTTGAAAACCTTGCGGGAAATTTTTGAATTGACAGGTGCCAAGGAGGGCTGCGGTGTCGGGGAGTGCGGTGCCTGTACAGTGATCGTCGATGGCGATGCCGTGAATGCCTGTATCTACCCGGTTCTTGAGATTGAAGGCCGGCAGGTGGCCACAATCGAAGGCCTGGCGGACAAGGATGGAAATCTTGATGCCCTGCAGACTGCATTTCTGGAGAACAACGGCGTACAGTGCGGTTTTTGTACATCGGGGATGATTATGTCAGCAAAATCACTGCTGAATGAAAAATCCAGGCCCAGTGAAGATGAGATCAGAACGGCCATAGCCGGGAACATCTGCCGCTGTACCGGCTACGTTCAGATTGTCGAATCCATCGATATGGCGGCCAATAAAAATGAGAAGATGAGAACTTGAGAAACTGAGAGCCTGGGAAGTTGAGAAGTTGGGAAGTCGGGAGCCTGGGAGGTTGAGAAGTTGGGAGCCTGGGAAGTTGGGAGGTTGGGAGCCGGAGAGGTTAGGAGGTTGAGAGCCTGGGAGGTTGAGAAGTTGGGAGCCTGGGAAGTTGGGAGGTTGGGAGCCGGAGAGGTTGGGAGCCTGGGAAGTTGAGAAGTTGAGAAAAAATAAGGGTTGTTCCGATGGGTAAAAAGATAAGCGGCGTAAGGGATTTAGATGTTTACCAATTGGCATTTAAATGTGCCATGGAAATATTTAAAATGACTAAATTATTTCCAACCGAGGAACGCTACTCGCTTACAGATCAGGTCCGACGTTCGTCGCGATCTGTCTGTTCAAACTTAGCCGAAGCCTGGAGAAAGCGGCGGTACAAAGCAGTATTCATAAATAAGTTGTCAGACGCTATGCAGGAAGCATCAGAAACACAAACGTGGTTAGAGTTTAGTTTGGCATGTGATTATATCAACGATGAGGAATTTTGCCGTTTAGATGCTGAATATGAAATCATTTTGGGAAAGCTGAATCGTATGGACCTGAAAGCGGATACCTTCTGTTTTCCCATTAAAGCATGATTTCAGATTGTTACTGATAACAGCATTTTTTTCTCAAGTTCTCAACCTCGCGAGTTCCCAATTTCGATCCTTTGCGCGCGAGTGATAAATAAGAAGCTGATCGGAGGAAAAATGACCGAGTACCAGTATATCGGTAAAAGTATTCCCAGAACATACGAGACGGACAAAGTTACCGGCAGGGCGGTTTATATCGACGATTTCAAACTGCCCGGCATGCTCTACGGCAAGATTTTGTACAGCAGCTATGCCCATGCCCGGATCAAACGCATCGACACCACCCGGGCAAAAAAACTCCCGGGGGTGCGGGCGGTGCTGACGGGATACGACATCCCGGATGTGCGGGTGGGGTTTATCAAGGACCAGACCGTGTTGAAAAAAGACGTGGTACGACAATTCAGGGATGAAGTGGCCGCAGTCGCGGCGACAAGCCCTGAAATTGCACGGGAAGCCCTGGACCTCATAGAAGTGGAGTACGAGGAATTACCCGGTCTGTTCGACCCCTACGAAGCCATGCAGGCGGGTGCGCCCCTGATTCACGAAGTGGATGCCCGCGGAAGACCCCTGCGCACGAACATACTGCCGTTGCCCTGGCGGTTCAGCGCCGGGGATATCGAAAAGGGCCGCAGCCAGTCAGCCTATACTGTTAAAGACCGCGTGGCTACCACCTGGGTGAACCAGTGCTGCATGGGCACCAGTGGCTGTGTGGCTGATTTCGATACCAGCAACAATCTGACCCTCTACAACCAGACCAATGTCATTTTCGGCGCCAAACAGAGAATTTCGGATTATTTTTCGAAAATCGGACTGAAAGGCAAGAAGGTAAGGGTCAAAAACGTCGTTGTCGGGGGAAGTTTCGGCACCAAGCTGGACACGGACATTTATGAGTTCATCTGCATACAACTGGCCCTGAAAACTAAAAAACCGGTCAAGATCCTGTTCTCCCGTGAAGAAGAATTCAAGGCGCTGCCGCCGAGGCAGCCGGCGATTTTCGAAATCGAACAGGGGTGTGACAAGGAGGGGCGGCTGACCTTTCGCAGTGCCGAAGCCGTATTGGACAACGGCGCTTATACTTCCTGGGGTGTCACCACCCCGTCGGTGATGATGACCCCCATGTCTTCGCTGTACCGAGTGCCCAACGTTTTTTTCAAGGCGATATGCGTCTACACCAACAACATCTACTGCCAGGCCATGCGGGGATACGGCACGCCCCAGGCCACCTTTGCCGTGGAGACATCCATGGATCGCCTGGCCGAAGAAGCCGGCATCGACCCGGCGGAATTTCGGATCATCAATCGGAACCAGGCTGGGGACGTTACGCCCATGAAGCTCAAGATCACTTCCTGCGGCCTGCAGGAGTGTATCGAGGCCGTTAAAACGAAGATTCAGTGGGACACCAAAAAAGGCAGGCAAAAAGACAGGGGCGTGGGCATGGCGTCCCTGATCCATGTTGCCGGCGGTGCCCGGGTCTACAAGTCGGACGGACACGGCATCCGGATTAAAGTGGATGAAGAAGGCAGCGTGGACGTCATCAGCGGGGGCACCGATCAGGGGCAGGGGTCGTTCACCGTACTGGCCCAGATCATTGCCGAAACCATGGGGTTTACGCCGGATGACGTTTCGTTTACCATAGGTGACACAGCCCTGGGCCTCTGGGATGCGGGGACCCACGCCAGCCGGCACACATTTGTGGCCGGCAACGCCTGTATCCTTGCTGCGGAAAAAGTGCGCCGACAGATTCTGGAGATGAGCGCCGAACTGATGCCTGGGATCATCCAGTCGGGCTTCAAGCGCAGATCCCGCATGGACAAGGATTTTCAGGCCCCGGACATGGATTTCAGCCTGTTGAAGGATCCTGAAAATCTGGACATCAAAAACCGGTGCGTTTATCTGAAGAGCGATCCTGACAATTCCCATTACCAGGTCAAGGTGACCCAGGTGTTGAAGCAGGGACTGCACGTGGGGACAGGGGAGAGCAAAACCGTCATGGCCGAAGTCTTCTACGACCCGCCTACTCAAATGCTGGACAGGGAATTCAAGGGCAACTATTCCATGACCTACGCTTTCGGCACTACCGGCGCCGAAGTGGAAGTGGACAGGGCGACAGGCCAGGTGAAAATTCTCAACCTGGTGGCCGCTCACGACGTGGGGCAGTCCATCAACCCCGCCTTGATCAGGGGACAAATATACGGGGCGGCTTATACCGGCGTGGGGTACGCCCTGACCGAAGAGATCCAGGTTCAAAAAGGCAAGGTCATGAACCCCAACTTCAGAGATTACCAGATCCTCACCGCCCGGGACAACATTCCCGTGGAAGCTGTAGTGGTTGAAAAGGGGGACGCGGACGGCCCTTACGGTGCCAAAGGCATCGGCGAACCGGGTCTTGTGCCCACGGCTCCGGCGATTGCCAACGCTATCTACGATGCCATCGGTGTACGCATCACCGAGCTTCCCATCACGCCCGAGAGAGTGCTGGATGCGATTAAGGCGCAGGAAAGGGATGATAGCTGTTAGAGAAATCGATTTATGTTTTAGGTTTTAAGATTTACGTGTTATGTTTTACGGGCAGAAAGTTTTGAAGGCGTTTAGCCTGAAATCAATGCAATCGCTATCGAAATAGCAGGGATAAATCCCTGCGCTACAAAGCCGTTGGCTTTATGCCATGTAGTCCAGGGCTTTAGCCCTGCCGGAACTGTGCTACCGTAATCAGGTATTGCTGGCTTGAATGATCGCTATCGAAAATCGTTAAATCGTCAAATGGTTAAATCGAGAAATTTTTCAGACCGGTGGCTAACCGCAAAAAGCACCTATTTTCGATTCACGACTTAACGATTCAAC
>JAFDAT010000307.1 GCA_019313725.1 Deltaproteobacteria bacterium | reverse complement strand
CACCGGGATCTCTTCGATACCCAGCTCGGCGCCTTCCAGCGGCGTCTCCTTGGCGGCGATCTCAAAACAGAACCGCAGGCTGTCGGCCACCACAGCGGCCAGTTTTCCAACCTTGAGATTTACCCTGGCAACCTTCACGTCACCCTCCTCCGCGGGAATGGCGGCAGTGGCGATCTCGATGATCTGCATGGCAATGCCCATTTCGTGCATAAATACTCAATCCTCGCTAAAATATAGTTAAGAAAATCCTCTTATCTATTCAACACGATGGTCGGGATCACCCGTTTTACGTTTTACGATTTAGGTTTTAAGTGAACATCCTTTGGGTGTCGACTGTTAGCTCTTTGAAAGTAGCCTTTTGCTAAACGCTGTTATTGCCGAATGCCGCGTAAAACATAAATCGTAAAACCTAAAACGAAATCATTTGAACACTTCCGCACAAAGCTCACCCAGGGTCCCCAGATTTTCACAAATATGGATGCCGCTTTTTTTCATCGCCTCGAGTTTACCCTGGGCCGTACCACTCTTGCCGCTAATGATGGCACCCGCGTGGCCCATGCGTCTGCCGGGGGGGGCCGTCAGCCCCGCAATAAAGCCTACAACCGGTTTTGTCAGGTTTTTTTCTATGAATTCAGCGGCCTCTTCCTCCGCCGTTCCGCCTATTTCGCCCACCATCACGATGCCTTCGGTTTGCCCATCCTTTTCAAAAGCATCCAGACACTCGATAAAATTAGTGCCGTTAACCGGGTCTCCGCCTATCCCCAGGCAGGTTGTCTGCCCGATGCCCTGACGGGTCAGCTGGTGGACGACTTCGTAGGTGAGCGTACCCGATCGGGAAACCACACCGATGGGGCCGCCCGGTTTATGGATAGGTCCCGGCATGATGCCGATCTTGCATTCACCCGGTGTGATAATGCCCGGACAGTTCGGACCGACCAAGCGTGACGACTTTCCCCTTAAATAGTTTTTAACCTTCATCATATCCATCACCGGGATGCCTTCGGTAATCGCCACAATAATTTCCATACCCACATCTGCGGCTTCCATAATGGCATCGCTGGCAAATGGCGGTGGCACGAAGATCATGCTGCAATTGGCCCCGGTGGCAGCCGCTGCCTCACTCACGGTATTGAACACCGGTACCGCGTCCATCTTCTGCCCGCCTTTCCCCGGGGTCACACCGGCCACCACAGCGGTGCCATAGGCCACGCACTGCTGTGTGTGAAACTGTCCTTCCTTACCCGTGATGCCCTGGACCAGAAGGCGTGTTTCCTTATTTACAAAAATGCTCACTTCGCTTCCCTCGCTTTCATTAGAAACAGTCCGCCGCTTTTACTGATAATGTTTCTAATGTGGATGAAAATTTATGCTTTAAACCCAACACAAAATCCAAAACACCAAACACTAGACGACCAGCTCAGCCACCTTCCGGGCGGCATCCTTGAGGTCCACCGCCGTGGTAAGGTTCAGCCCCGATTCAGCAAGAATCCTCCGTCCCTCGTCGACATTCGTCCCTTCCATGCGCACCACGACGGGAACATTGATACCGGTCTTCCGGGCGGCCTGGACCACACCCTCGGCAAGCACATCGCAGCGCAGGATCCCGCCGAAGATGTTGATCAGGATACCTTTGACGTTCTCATCGCTGAGGATGATGCGAAAACCGTTTTCAACCATTTCCGCGCTGGCTCCGCCCCCCACATCCAGAAAATTGGCCGGTTCGGCACCGGCCAGCTTGATGATGTCCATGGTCGCCATGGCCAGGCCTGCGCCATTGACCATGTTGCCGACATTGCCGTCCAGGTTGATGTAGTTCAGATTGTACTTGGATGCCTCGACTTCCAGCGGATCCTCTTCGTTGAGGTCGCGGTATTCCAGGATATCCTTGTGCCGGAAAATGGCATTGTCGTCGATGTTGACTTTAGCATCCAGTGCGACCATCGTTTCTTCGGCGGTTATCACCAGCGGGTTGATTTCCACCAGGGAACAGTCGTAGTCCACCGCCATGTTGAACAACTTTATCAGCATCCGGCTGAAGACTTTGATGACTGCAGGCGGCAGGTTGAGACCAAAGGCCACTTCCCGACAGTGGTAAGGGCTGCTGCCCGCCAGCGGATCGACATACACCTTGATGATTTTTTCCGGCGTCTCTTCGGCCACCGTTTCAATGTCCATACCGCCGGCCTCGCTGGCCATGATCACCATCATGGCCGTGGCGCGGTCCGGAATGATGCTCAGGTAAAGTTCCTTTGCTATGTTGAGCCCCTGCTCCACCAGAACCTTTTTCACCTCGCGCCCCTCGGGCCCGGTCTGATGGGTTACGAGGTTCATGCCGATGATCTCGCCGGCCACTGATTTGACTTCGTCAGCACTGTTGGCCAGCTTTACGCCACCGCCTTTTCCGCGCCCGCCCGCATGAATCTGGGCTTTAACCACCACGGGAAATGCGCCGAGCTTATCCGCTGCCGCAACCGCTTCATCGGGGTTGAAGGCGACTCCCCCCTCGGGCACGGGCACGCCGTATTTTCGGAACAATGCTTTTGCCTGGTATTCGTGGATCTTCATGGGCCATCAGTTCCTTTATGTAAGTAATAAATTCCAACACTGAATATCCAGTGTCCAATTTTCGAGTTCCAGCAGGGCTGAAGCCCTGAACTACGTGGCATTCAGCCTACGGCTTTGTAGCGCAGGGATTTATCCCTGCCAAACCGTGCGCCGAATACCGAATGCTTCACACCTTAACTTGGGCATTAACAATTCGTTATTGGATATTGGTTATTCGCCCTTTCCTCTGGATTTTTCATGCTCGTTGGGCGCGTCAGGGCATGAAAATTTAGTCAGATTCGGACACTACCCGATAACCAGTAGTACATCCCCCTTGGCAACCGAGTCACCGCTGCTGTAGTTAATGGCCTTGATGGTGCCGCTGGCCGGTGCCGGAAGGGCGTTTTCCATCTTCATGGCTTCTAGCACCACGACGGTTTCACCTTCGTCCACAGCAGCGCCAACCTCTTTTGCATAACTGACAATCATGCCGGGCATGGGCGCCGCAAGCGGTGTTCCGTCCACGGATGCAGCCTCTGCCTTGGGTGTGGCATCGGCTTCCTTGGCGGGTTCGGTTGCCGCGGGAGCTGCCGGCGTCGGGGCTGGTGCTGCAGGCGCTGCCGCCATCATGGGAGCCTGGGGCATCTGGGCCGGCATCTGCTGCATGTAGCTGATCATCGGCGACTCTCCCTGAGCATCCACACCGACTTCGAAGAATTCATCCCCCACGAATACATTGAATGTACGCAGGTTGTCGCTCTTGGCCGGCGCCTCTTTGGCCTGCTTTTCAACCAGGAGGCCTTCCCTGGCTTTTTTGATCAGTTCATCTTCGGCCGCAACCTGTTCCAGCGTCTTTGCCCTGACCTCCTCCGGGGGCTCTTCTTTACCGTATTTCCATTTTAGAAATTTCTTCCCGGTGACTGGATAAATGGCGTAGAGGATCGTATCATCCATATCCACGGCAAGCCCTTTTACATCCTCCTCGGCCTGGGGCATTTCCGGCTCCAGGACCTCGGCCGGCCTGCAGGTGATGGGCTCCTCCCCTCTTTCGTACCCTTTAAGCGCTTTTTTCTGTACTTCCGGGTCGATGGGAACGGCCGTCTTGCCATAAAGCCCGTAGCAAAGGTCTTTTACCTGGCCGGTGATCATCTTGTAACGTTCATTTTCATCGTCAAAAAGCACATTGTTCACGGTCTGAATGCCCACGATCTGGCTGGTGGGTGTAACCAGCGGAATCTGCCCCAGATCCTTTCTGACCCTGGGTAATTCCTTGTAAACTTCATCGATCCGGTCCAGTGCATCCATCTGGCGCAACTGGTTGACCAGGTTGGAAAGCATGCCGCCGGGTGTCTGATGCAGCAGCACATTGATGTCGATGATGGAGACCTTGGAGTCGTCCAGAAGATGCTTGTACTTGGGCAGAACCTCCTTTTCAAGGACCGCATTGATGGCGGCAAGCTGCCGTATATCGAAACCGGTATCACGGTTGGTTCCCAAAAGGGTCATCACCAGCGGCTCGATGGCGGCATGCGAAGTCCGGTAGGCATAAGGCGTCATACAGGTGTCAATAATGTCGACGCCCGCTTCGATGGCTTTTAAATGGCTCATAGGCGACATGCCCGATGTGAAATGGCTGTGCAGGTGGATGGGTGCCTTAACTGCAGCCTTCAGGGCTTTGACAATTGCATATGCATCGTAGGGTGCGATAAGGCCGGCCATATCCTTGACACAGATACTGTCAGCACCCATGGCCTCGAGGTCCTTGGCCTTCTGAACGTAGTAATCCAGATTGTACACCTCGCCCCCCATGCGCGGTTCGGTCATGGAGTAGCAGATGCAGCCCTGAAAATGCTTGCCGCACTCCTTGATCATCGGCACCACCGTCTCGAAATTCCGGTAGTCATTCAGCGCGTCAAACGTCCTGAAGATATCCATCCCGTTGGCCGCAGCCCGCTCCACGAAAGCCTTGGCAACGTCATCCGCGTAGTTGCGGTAACCCACCAGATTCTGTGCGCGCAGCAGCATGGAAAACGGTGTTTTTTTCATGTAGCGTTTCAGGGTCCGGATGCGCTCCCAGGGGTCCTCGTTCAGAAAGCGGTGCATGGTATCGAAGGTGGCCCCGCCCCACGTCTCCACTGCCCAAAACCCGACCTCGTCTATCATTTCCGCAACCGGAATCATATCCTCCGTCCGCCCGCGCGTGGCAAACAGCGACTGGTGGCCGTCGCGCA
>JAFDAT010000306.1 GCA_019313725.1 Deltaproteobacteria bacterium | reverse complement strand
CGCGGTTATATAATTGTAGAATACAAGGTACAGGGTACAAGGTTTAAGGCAATCATTAACTCACGGGGGTTCATGTTGGGAGAACCCATCGAAATCGCTATCGGGATCGCTATCGAAATCGAAAAACACAGCAGTACCAATGTTCTCGATCCCGATCCCGATAGCGATTTCGACCCCGAAAAGAACGTTTTAAGACTTTTTACGAAAACATCAAGGGTCGGCTTCGATATGTTGTATCAAATTCGAATCTATATTCAATGAATTTTCGTGTTCAGGTTTGCCAACGGTGTTTGCGTTTGTTGGTTTCAAGTCGAATGGATGAAATGATCAATCATGTCGGTATACCAAAAAACATATGACATCATCGTTGTGGGCGCCGGGCATGCCGGCTGCGAGGCGGCACTTGCCGGTGCCCGGATGGGCTGCCGCGTTCTGCTCATGGCCATCGATCTTGACAAGGTGGCTGCCATGCCATGCAGCCCCTCTATCGGCGGTATGGCCAAGGGGCAGCTGGTAAAGGAGGTGGATGCCCTGGGAGGGGAAATGGCCAGGGTCACGGACAAGTCGGCCATTCAATACCGCACGCTCAATACCAAAAAAGGCCCCGCGGTGCATTCATCGAGAACGCAGAACGACAAAATGCGCTACCACAATGCCATGAAGACGGTCGTTGAAAATCAGGCCAACCTGGATCTGAAGCAGGGCATGGTGGAACGGTTGGTGGTGGAAAACGGATCTGTGGCAGGGATCCAGGATCATACCGGGTTCGGCTACAAGGCCGGGGTGGTGGTGTTGGCAACCGGCACCTTTTTAAGCGGCCTGGTCCACATCGGGTTTGCTTCCATACAGGCCGGCCGGGCCGGAGAGTTCGCTTCCTACAGCCTCGCCGAGCATCTTCGGGCACTGGGTTTTGTGCTCGGCAGGATGAAAACGGGTACACCCCCCAGGCTGGATCGTGGCACCATCGATTTTTCAAAATTTGAAGAACACCTGGATGAATCGGAGCCGAAGCCGTTTTCTTTTTTTTCCGAAGGGATTACCCTGCCCCAAATGCCGAGCTATATCGGCCGTACCAGCCCCGAATCCCATCAGATCGTCAGGGAAAACCTAAAGCGTTCCGCCCTTTACGGCGGCGTAATCAAGGGTGTGTCCGCACGTTACTGCCCTTCATTTGAAGACAAGGTGGTCAGATTCCCTGACAAACAGTCGCACCAGATCATTCTGGAACCGGAGGGGCTGGATACCGACGAAATTTATGCCAGTGGCCTGGGAAACAGCCTGCCCATGGAAGTTCAGCTAGAATTTGTCCGCTCGGTAAAGGGCCTTGAATCAGCAGAGATCATGCGACCGGCATATGCCATTGAATATGATTACATTAACCCCGTACATCTCATGCCCACACTCGAAACCAGGCTGATCAGCGGTCTTTACATGGCCGGCCAGATCAACGGCACCTCCGGTTATGAAGAAGCCGCTGCCCAGGGTATCTGGGCAGGCATAAACGCGGCCTGTAAAATTCAGCGGCGCCCCCCCTTTATTCTGGATCGTTCCCAGGCCTATATGGGTGTCATGATCGACGATCTGATCACCCGGGGAACCCGGGAACCATACCGCATGTTCACTTCAAGGGCCGAATACCGTCTGATGCTTCGCGAGGACAATGCAGATCTCAGATTGATGCAGATCGGGAACGAACTCGGATTGATTGACGATGACACCCTGAAAGACGTTGATGACCGCAGACGCCAGATCGCGGATGAAATTACAAGAATAAAAAGAACCGTGATCAAGCCGGACCGCCATGCAACGGCATATCTGGAAAAAAAGGGTACCAAAACACTGACAAACGGGGTCTACCTGGATCAGCTTTTAAAAAGAGCGGAGCTGGATTACGGTGTGGTGGAGAACCTGGCACCGGCCACGGTAAAGATCGGAAGAAAAGTGGTGCGGCAGGTAGAGATCGAAGTCAAGTATGAGGGGTATATCCAGCGGCAGCTCAATGAAATCAAGAAATTTAAAAATCTGGAACGGGTGAAGATACCCGAAAAATTCGATTATGCATCGGTCCACGGCCTTTCGAACGAGCTGAAGGAAAAGCTGACCGAGATAAGACCGGCCTCCCTGGGGCAGGCATCCAGAATGGACGGCATGACACCCGCCGCCATCTCAGTTTTGATGATCGCCTTGAAAACAGCCCGCAGGAATGTTGATTCTGGAATTAGGCATTCCGAAATCCGTATTCCATAGCCTGCCTTGACACCGGAGGCCATAGCGCTTATTTTTACTGCTATAATTATAGGTTAGAATAATATACATTAGAAACATTTATTACCGAATTGTTATAGCGGCATTGATACAAGTGGCAAATGATCGAAATTGTTTCTAATGAAGGAGAATTCGTTAAATGTCAGGAAATGATTACTACGGTACCCTGGGTGTCAAAAAAAGCGCCACCGAGAATGAAATAAAAAAGGCTTACCGGAAGCTGGCCATGAAACATCATCCGGATCACAGCAAGGGTAACAAAGCCTCGGAGGAAAAATTCAAGGCGATCAGCGAAGCTTATGCCGTATTGAGTGACAAGGAAAAACGCCAACAATATGATACTTTCGGTTCCACGGATTTCCATCAGCGCTATTCTCAGGAAGATATTTTCAAGAATTTTGATTTTGGAAATATTTTCAGGGAGTTTGGATTCAGGGGGATGAATAGTCGCGGCGGATCCCGATTTTCCTTTGGCGGTGGAGACCCGTTTGGTAACATGGGCAGGCGTCCGGCACAGACCAAGGGATCCGACCTCATTTATGAACTGCCGCTCACCTACAGTGAAATAGCCGCCGGTATCGACAAGAAGATCAGCTTTCAGCACAAAGGGCGCACTGAAAACATTTCCGTTAAAATACCAAAAGGCATGATCGCCGGAAAAAAACTGCGCATCGCTGGAAAAGGCGACATCAGTCAGTTTGGAGGGCCTCCGGGAGATCTCTATATTCAAACAAAGACAACGGGCGATCCGGTTTTTACTTCCAGAGAATACGATTTGTTTGTCGACCGGCAAATTAAATTGAGCGAGTCCCTGCTCGGGACTACCGTCCTCATTCCCACCCTCGATGGCAAGGAACTGAGCCTCAAAATTCCGCCGGGCACAAAACATAAAACCAAGATGCGTCTTACCGGCCGCGGTCTTCCCCATATGAAAGGAAGCGGCACGGGAGACCTTTATGTGTCGATCCATATCATCACACCGAAAACACTGAGTGCCGAACAGAAGGATCTACTGAAAAAATTGGCCGACACCGGTATGTAAGAAAATCAAAATTATTGACAATTCTTTATATCTATTGTACTCCCGTTACGATTAGTAAAGGCAAATCAACCGGTTGTGTCCATCCTGTGAAATCATAACCATTGAGGGGATACCATGATTATTACCTGTGAAGAGTGCAGCACGAGCTTCAACCTGGATGAAAAGTTTCTGAAACCTTCCGGCAGCAAAGTTCGATGTTCGAAATGCCGGCATGTTTTTACCGCCTTCCCTGTAGTTGTGCCGGAAGAAAAGGAAATCCCGCCCGAAGAGGTTCCCGCCGGCGATGCTGAACCAGAGGGCGGTAGTGCAACAGCTCCGGGCATGGTTGTGCCCCCGGAATCCGACCCTTCGATGGAAACCGAGTCGGTGGAGGACGCCGCAGCCGTATCGGAGGATACAGCTCTGGAAGATCTGTCGGAAGACCTGGATCTGGATCTTGACACGGACCTGGAGCCTGAAGCCGGCGATGAGGCATTGGCAGACGTCGATGCGGAGGCAGTATCGGAGGATACAGCTCTGGAAGATCTGTCGGAAGATCTGGATCTTGATACGGATCTGGAGCCTGAAGCCGGCGATGAGGCATTGGCAGACGTCGATGCGGAGGCAGTGTCGGAGGATACAGCTCTGGAAGATCTGTCGGAAGATCTGGATCTTGACCTGGATCTGGAGCCTGAGATCGGAGACCAGGCCGTGGCTGCGGAAGTTGATGGTGAAGATGCATCGGATGAACTCGACATGTCGGATATCAAATTCGAGATGGGTACCGAAGATGACACGACAGATTTTTCCGAAGACGCGGAGCTGGACCTTGACCTCGACTTCGAACAGGCGCCCGGTGAAGGCGAAGCCGCAGAAGCGGCGGATGAACTGGATTTATCAGGGTTCGAGGAAACGCTTGAACTGGATTCTCCTCCTGGAGAAGCAATCGTTGAAGATGCCGTCGGGGAGGATGTTGATGATCTCGAACTTGAACTCGAGATGGAAGATGATGCCCTGCCTGAGACACAGCCTGAAGATGTAGACAAAACCGCTAAAGACACGGAAGAGGAGATTGAGGACCTCGACTTTGAGTTGGACATGGAATTCGAGCCCGACGAGGATCTGGATGGTGCGGAGCTGGAACTGGAAACAGATGATACCGAAGACCTTGATATGTCAGATATAGAGGAAATGCTGGAAGTCAAGGACGACGGAGACATGCCCGGGGGCGAAATGGCCGACCTGGACCTGGGTGAACCGGGTGACACAGAGATTGAGAAATGGAAAGTGACCCCTGGAGACAATGATCTGATGGAAGATACGGCGGAGATTGATCTGTCGGATATTGAGCTCGATGCCGATGGTGTGGAAGACGAGGACTTTGAGGATCAGGAACTCGAGCTTAACCTCGATATAGACGATGGGGCCGCCAAACCGGTAGCCGAAGCAGAAGCGGTAATGTCAGAAGAACCTGAAGCGCTCGATATCTC
>JAFDAT010000305.1 GCA_019313725.1 Deltaproteobacteria bacterium | reverse complement strand
CAGGGGGGCATGGGTCGCGAAAACGCCGGTCAATGGGTTCCGGGGGTTTTTGCGCGGGTGGACCTGGTATGTGCTTCGATTTTCAGGGTCATCGTTTTCATGGAACCAGTAAAGCACCACGATGTGCGAAAATGTTTCCAGGCCCAGCAGTGCGTCATTGAATGCGGGATCAATTTCCAGGACGGTTTCAGCTTCAGTTTTGCGCACACGTCCCACCGGATAAACCTGAAATGATGCTTTCATTTGAAATGCTCCTTTATGGTGTTAAACGGCCCTAGGCCCTGCGATTGGTTTGAATTTGAATTAAGGAAAAAGCGTACTTGAAATGGGCCCTGATTGTCAATATATAGTATTTTCCATTGACAATCCTCCTATATGTTGGGCATTATGCCTTACAACCCGAATAAATTCTCATGCTCTGGTGCGGCCAAGCATGCAACATCCACTATCACCAAATTATTTGTATGTTCATTTTATGCAAATTCATGAAAATTTATACACATTAGAAACACGCATCAGCACGAATGGTGTTTAATATTCCAGGTCTTGGGACAGGAATACCGTTCTCAAATACGGCTGACTGTTTCTAATGAAATAGGTGCTGTTATGAACCGCAGACACTTCCTTCTGAAAAGCATGTTCGCTTTAAGCGGCTTGTTGATGGGTTTCGGCCGTCGGCCGGAAGCGCTGGCCGGGGCGGATCGGCCCCGGCTTGCCCTGATCATCGACGATATCGGCCACAGTCGTGCGCGCGCGCAGGAATTCCTGAATCTCGATGTGGCCCTTACCTTTTCCGTACTGCCGCATCTGACCTATTCACGCGAACTGGCCATCGAGATGAACCGGATAGGGTACGAGGTCATGCTGCACCAGCCCATGGAACCCTACAACACCGCAAACGACCCCGGTCCGGGGGCCCTTTTCGTCGGCGATAGCCGGCAGCGGATCATGGATGTCATGGAAGCGAATATCGAGAACGTACCCTATGCCGGCGGGGTCAACAATCACATGGGGTCAAAATTCACCGAAAGCCGTGAGGATATAAGTGAAGCGCTGGAAATCATAAAGAAAAACAAGCTGTTTTTCGTCGACAGCTGTACATCGAACCACTCGAAGGCGCATGCCACCGCCAGGTCTTTCAAAATCCCTTCACTTTCCAGGCGGATTTTTCTGGATAACACCCGCGAGGAATCCGCTGTGCTGCTGGAACTGGCCCGGCTAAAAAAATGTGCCCTGCGCGTCGGGCAGGCCGTCGGAATAGGGCACCCGTTTATGCCAACCGCCCGGGCCATTCACCGGTTTGCCAGAGATGAGCACAATGCCGACATTGAACTTGTCAGCGTGTCCGAACTCCTGAAATCCGGCGTATAGCCGGTATTGCGCCCTCCGGCTCTTGCTAAAAAATTCCGAATCTCCAGCAAAAAAATATCTTTGATCCTTCCTTTGAACATTTTTTACTTTCACTCGAATCCCTGGCCCTTTGGGCCAGGTCAGAGCCATGAGGCTCTGCCAAAATAACGCTCTGCCATTTATAAAAAAGATAGAATTCCTTAACTTTAGGCACTTTAGTTCACTTTAGCCCACTTTAGGCACTCATATGTTATGGCGTAGATACTCCCTTCCAGGGAGCATCCAGTGCCCCCGCAGGACGGGATCTTCGACACGCCCTCTGGACCCGGGTATCTACTGACCCGCCTTTTGTAACTCCATTTCAATCAACTGTTGAAAATTTTTCATGCTGCGATTTTTAACCCGTTTGCCATTGATAAATATCGTCGGGGTACCGCGGACGCCTATGGCTTTGCCATTCTGGATATCTCTGGCAATCAGGGCCTTTATCTCCGGCGATTTTCGGTCAGCGGCAAATTGTTGCATGTCCAGGTTGAGTTCCGTGGCGATCGCTTCAATCTTGGCTTCATCCAGCGACCTGAAATTTTCAAAAAGTTTTGAATGGAACTCCCAGAATTTACCTTGCCTGTGTGCGGCCAGGGCCGCCACTGACGCCGGCCGGGCAAACTTGTGGCTCGGCAGGGGGAAATGTTTGATAACCAGCTTGATATCATTGGGGAATTTTTCCAGCAACTGCTGGAATAGCGGCTCGAGCCGCGCACAGTAAGGTCACTGGTAGTCATCGAACACCGCTATGGTAACCGGTGCATCAGCCTTTCCCCGCAAGGGCGACCCGTCTATGGAAATCGCATTGATCAGGTCGATGCGCACAACTTTGATCTGCTTGTCCGCATTGCTGCTCAGAATCAGCACGTCAATTTTTTCGGCAAATGCAAGACGGTCGAAATTCTTGCCCACCGCAATGCGATTGATTGGCTGACTGCCCAGATTGGAATAGATCAGCACTTCACCGGGAACAAGGACGAATGCCAGTTTACCGTCTTCGGAAGTGTCGATATCCAGCGGCGGTGCTTCGATATCAAGCTGTTTCAACGTGGTGGCGTCGACCCCCACGGTAGCGGCCCAACTGTTGGCCGTTAGGGCCAGCGACATCATCAGGATTAAGCAAATTATAGCTTTAGTATTGATTTTCAAATTTTTTTCCTCCTAACCCTTTGGTAACTATTTAGCGGCACAGCCGCGTTGCATAATTTTCGTCTTGTGAGATTCTCAGGCACTGTGACTTTTAAAAAAATAATGTGTTCCCGCATGAAAATCTCATAAGACGAAAATTATTCTTATACGAAAGGGTGCAATGCGGTCAAATACAAATTCATTCTGATTGTTTTCCAGCTTGATAAACGCAGGAGAATTATTTATACCTCAAACATTCGATAAAAATCAGCCTGGAGGCAACGCTGATTACCAACGTTGCTACCTCAGGATCAAAAATTATGGGTTATGTGTTCGACTTCAATGATGCGGTGGCTTATGAACGGTGGGCGAACGATTCCCGGATCCGGAAAACTACCCGGCTCGAAGACCGGCTGATGACGGAAATGCTGAAACCGATCAAGGGCGAAACTCTGCTGGATATCGGGTGCGGCACCGGTAAGAGCCTGGCGCCGTTTATAGATCTGGGACTCCAGGTCACCGGAATCGATGCATCGCCTTATATGCTGGATGCGACCTTGCGGAATATCGGCAGCCGTGTGGATCTCTACCGGGGATTTGCCGAAGACCTGCCTTTTGAAGACAACTCATTCAACCACGCCAGCCTGGTGACCAGCCTTGAGTTTGTCGATGACCCTGCCAAAGCCCTGGAAGAGGCCTGCCGGGTGGCCAAAGACAGGATTTTTGTGGGTGTGCTGAACCGTTATGCCCTGAAGGGGGTTCACCGTAGACTGAAAGGCATATTTTCGCACACGATCTACAACCGGGCCAGGTTTTTCAGTGTCTGGGAGGTCAAACAGATGTTCCGGTGTCTTTTGGGGCGGCATATCCCCGTATCCTGGCGGACGGTGAGCCAGCTTCCGGCCGTGCCCGGTACGGCCACCATGAAATTCGAGAGATCCGGCATCGTACAGCGTTTCCCCTTCGGTGCCTTTGCCGGCATCGTGGTGACCTTGGTGCCCCGTTTTAAAACCAGACCCCTTACCGTGCGCCATCATGCCGAGCATGGGGCGACAGCCGGCTGATAAGGTCAGGTAGAAGGTAAAGGCAAAAGACTGAAGGGACGCGGTTAGAACCGGAAATTGGATGTGGGGCAGTCTCATGCAGCCGTGGTCAGGCGTCGGTGGGCTAAAAGCTTATTTTGTCACTTTGCAACTGAATTCTACCTTCAGCCTTCGGTCTTCATACCGGCCAGGCTTTACAGGCTGTCCAATAACGCTTGATTCGTAGCAATGGTATGTTTTAATCAGGGCTGAAGCCCTGGCCTACATTGGCAACACTCTGATTCTGCATATATCATTTCAGCCGACAACATGCACGGTCATGTAGCGCAGGGATTTATCCCCGCCAACGCTGGTTGCGAGGCAGCCTGTTTAACCCTGTTAAAGTTGTGTAGAGTGAACTCATGGAAGCTTATTTGTTTGAAAAACTGGCGGAAGACGATGTTCGCTGTGTGCTCTGCAGTCACCGCTGCAGCATCAAGCCGGGCAAGAGAGGGCTGTGCCATGTGCGGGAAAACCGGGAAGGCGTTCTGCATACCAACGTATATGGAAAGGTGATTGCCCGGCATGTCGACCCCATCGAGAAAAAACCGCTGTTTCACATCTATCCCGGCAGCCTGTCCTACTCCATTGCCACCGTGGGATGTAATTTCCGATGCCGTTTCTGCCAGAATGCAGACATTGCCCAGATGCCGTTCGAACACGACGGCCGGGTTACGGGCGATCCCGCCACGCCCGAAGAGGTGGTTCGAGCCGCGGCAGCAGACAACTGCCGGACAATTGCCTACACTTACACCGAGCCGACGGTCTATTTTGAGTTTGCTTATGACACGGCAAAACTGGCCCGTGAAGCGGGCCTATTGAACGTTTTTGTGAGTAACGGGTACATGACGGCCGAGACCCTTACGATGATCGGCCCTTATCTGGATGCAGCCAATGTCGATTTGAAAGCATTCGATGACGCGTTCTATAAGAGCTACTGTGGGGCCCGGCTGGAACCGGTCAAGGAGACCCTGATACTGATGAAATCACTGGGCGTGTTTTTGGAGGTTACCACACTGATTATACCGGGGTTGAATGACGGCAGGCAGGAACTCGAATCCCTGGCAGCGTTCCTGGCGGAATCGGTTGGCCCTGAAACGCCCTGGCACATCAGCCGATTTCACCCCACCTATAAAATGACGGATCGTCCGCCCACACCGCTCCAGACCCTCCTGAAAGCGCGAAAGATCGGCCTCGACGCAGGGCTCAGATATGTCTATACCGGGAATGTCCCGGGTGAAACGTCGGAAAGTACATTTTGTTACCATTGCGGAAAAAAGGTCATCGACAGGTGGGGTTTTTCCATCAGGAAATATGCGATAGAGCATGGGAAGTGCCCGGATTGCGGCGAAAAAATCGATGGCATCGGGATGTAGTACCCCGCCCGGACAAATCCTAAAAGGCAATTGTGCTGTACGTCAGCTTAATGTTCGGCGAAATATTTTACCGCGCCCGGATGGCGTTCCAGCCCGAGATTGATTGTATCTGCTTTCCCATCCGTAAATCTCGATAGCGCCGGGTGTGCGCTGTTCAGTCGTTGTCGACCCTGGTAGATTGCTTCCATGATACGGTAAACCGTTTCTTCATCGAGGTCTGTGGACGAGACCAGTATCATGCGCGTCCCGAAGGTTGTCACCGAGCCTGTATGCGTTGGATAGGCACCGGCAGCGATGTTCATGCTCGAAAAGGCGTGATGGCCGGCAATCATTTTTTGAATGTCGTCATCATCCATATTCACCATATCGGCCTCGCATAGTTTGAACAGTTGTTGCAGTTCCGGATTGGGGTGTACGCCGATGTGAATCATGGCCTGTGTCTCGCCGTGGCAGAATGCCATGGTGTCCTGAGAATGAGAGGCCGGGAGTTCTTGGACCAGTCTGAAATCTTTTTTCGACCAGTTCTTGGCTTTCAGGATGTTACCGACAACTAAAGACTGGGGAGATCCCGGTGATCCGGCATTGATCCGTTTATGCTTCAATTTCGCCAGGGAGGTGATTTTCGCATCCTTGCGAACCACCAGCGTGACCGGGACATCATAAACGGGCATGAGGCTCCGAAGGTTGTCGTAGTTGATGTCCAGATACTCGAATTTTTCGGCCTTGTTGACGGCATCGTAAAGCATGTGGGAGTCGACCAGGCCGATATCCAGGGAGCCGCCCCGGAGGTTGGTTAGATTAAATACGTCGTCAGGCGTCGGCACTGTTTGGCAGTTCATATCACTCGTGTGACTGTTAATCACCCGACAGAGTACCCGGCCGGTAAAGTGAGAGAAAGTGCCGGGCTCTCCCGTACCTATAAGGATATCGAAAGCATTGGCAGAAAAAGGGAGTATACACGTGCCGACAATTAAAAGTAGGCAAACAATCGGCACTCGCCTGAAAAACAAGGGCATGCGGAAATACAGGGTGGATTTTTTGCTAATCATGCTTTCCTCCTCGATATTTGCAACTGAAAATTACCAGACTGACTCGGTCGAGGTATCGTTGAACCGATGGTGATGTCTTTTGGATCCGTCGGCGCTGCTATGACAGTACATTCCGCAACCGTAACACGGAACAGTTCGCGTTGTCAGAGACACGTTGGGAGCAGGAACCGCTGAACACTTCGTTAATATCACGACGGTGATTGTGGTAGACAATAATCAGATCCGCCTCCCAGTTGTCTGCAGCCTTGATGATCTCTTTCCAGTTTTTCCCGGTTCTTACGCGATA
>JAFDAT010000304.1 GCA_019313725.1 Deltaproteobacteria bacterium | reverse complement strand
CAATGTTATAAGATAAAAAGTGTTGTATTTATCGTGAGTTAACATAATTCTACGGTTATTGAATCGAGAATATGTGAAATATATTACATAAAATTTAGGCAATTCATTACATAGTAGGTGCCGGATGTCACAGGGAGGGGGGGGCGTTATGGTTCCAGCAGAGAAGCCAGGATTCCGTTTACTGGTAATTTCGTGAATTCTCGCATATACATTGGAAACAGTCAGCCGCTCTTCTGGAATCTTCTGGAAAATGTCGATTCCCGAAAATATGGAATTCATTCCACAAAAATTAGGTAAGTGTGTTCATATAAATGAGGGTTGTAAATATCTAGAAAAGATGATAACTTGATGAAATAATATATAAAATTTAGAAAATTGAGAATTTCGCATAATTCTTGCATGCATATTAAAAAAATAGGTGCATTGGGCGGAAGATCGATCTATCCATAGACCTTGATAATTATGATAAAAACAGACATCTATTTTTAAGAAGAGCGCTAAAATTCGAGGGATCTAAGGCTTATGAGAGAAAATGACTTGCTGGATAACGGTGGCAGAAGAACCGGCGGTGACAGGCGCGTGTTCGCCTATGCCGCGCATATCCCCGAAAGGCGGGTCGGTGCTGACCGGCGCGACGGCAGTGACCGGCGACGTGAAAAAAGGGATTCGTAGGCGGGGATGCAGTCCATGTAACTGAGAATTTTCCTTTCTATATCCCCTGGTTATGCAGCCGCTTCTCCCCGAAGCGCATGGGCAGCAGCACCGCGAGAACGCATATCGTAAAGACGATCGCAAATGACCCGACGATCCAGCCCCACTCCCACAACGCCAGCGTACGGTTGCGAAAGCCGGCCATGAACAGGTTGTACACGGGCCCTGCCTCCAGCATGATGATCCCCCCGACAAAAGCCGCACAGACCACCATGAACAGGAGGCCGCCGAAACTGGTGACCGTCTGGGCCGGGTTTTCGGACTTGAAATTGGGATAGGCGGCCCCGAATCCGATAGCGATGGCGATGACGCCGGGCACCATGCAGAAGATGGTGATGGTGGACAGCACCATCATGAAGGTGGTCACGTTAAGAAAGATATTGGTGGCCACAATCAGGATTTCGGTAAGTATGAGCAGGGGGATCATGTAGATAAAAAATTTTATCCACAGAAAACTGCGGATGGTGAGCGGTCCTGATTTTACCAGCCAGAAGGCCTCATTTTCGTTGCTCACCGCCGGAAAGGCGAAACGTCCGGTGATGGCGATAAGGACAAACGCGGCCAGGCCGACGTTGAGAAAAGAGAGCAGGTTCTGCAGGTAAACCGTGTTGATGGGCGCCTGGTCCAGGGGCAGCGCCTTGAAGTTGAAGATGTAGATCAGCACCAGGGCGCCGATGAGAAATATCTGGGACCACTGGGTCTGGTCCCGGAAAAAGGTTTTGATCTCCTTGACGGCAAAGGCTTTGGTCGGGCCCGGGAGAAAGGCGAATATGAAATCGCCGCTGGCCCTGTTTTTAAAAAGCCGGGCGGCCGAGGTCTGGGTCTTGGACATGCCGCGGTGATAAAAGGCATCCGCGAAAATGATGCTGCTGAGCACGGTCAGGCCGACGAAGCTCCACGCCAGGGCCATGTGAAACAGACCTTCTGAAACCGACCCGGAAAGGGCGGCCCGCATGGCGTCATAGGCCCATGTGCTGGGCAGATAGGGCAGTTCGGGGGTTCGCAACGCTGACAGGTAGAGCATGACCGAGGAAAAGACTTCGGGATTGACCATCCTTTCGGGCCTCAACAGGCGGAAGGCCAGAAAGAGAATTAAAAACAGGATCAGGCCCAAAAAGATGAATATGTTACGGATGCGGTTGGCCGGAATGACGATGACCGCAGCCATGACCACGATGGCGCTTAACCCGGAGGCCGTGGCTGTCAGGGTAAGGATGGAGGATAACATCGCGACATAGAAAAAGGGTCCTCCCTGGAATATGATGCCGTAGGCCATGAACACGGGCAGGGTGTAGACTACCACCATCCAGGCGCTGTCCACCATGCTTTCGATCCAGCGGGCCAGGAAAATGCGGTGGCTCTCCACGGGCAATGCGTGCACAAGGTTGAGGTCCTTGCTCATAAAGAGCTTGGACAGGGCGGTCAGGATGCTGCTGAAGATGAGCAGGGACATCAGGGTGATCAGCATCATGGAGAGAAGTTTGAAGGCGATAATCGTGCCCAGTTCCTCGATGCTTTTAAAATAGGTCAGGACTCGCAGGGACACGGCAAAAATACCGCTCCAGAACAGCAGGCCGATAACGGCCAGAATGAACAGTTTGATCCGGCTGCCCTTTTTTCTGTCAAAAAGCGAACTGTTTTTAAAGCCCAGTATTCTCGGGCGCAGCAGCGTGACGACATCATGCATTTTGGGTCAGCCTCAGGAATACGTGTTCAAGGTCGGCGTCTTCTTTCTGCAGGTCTCTTTTCAAGCTGTCCGGTGATCCGGTGGTTATCAGCCGGCCCTTATTGATGATGCCGATACGGTCGCAAAGGTCCTCGGCAACCTGAAGGGTGTGGGTGGACAGAAACACGGTGACCCCGGTGCGAGCCAGGCGTCTGAACAGGTCTTTCACCAGCTTGATACCGAGGGGGTCGAGCCCGACCATGGGTTCGTCGACAATGATCACTGCGGGGTCGTGCAGCAGGGCGGCAGCCATGATCAGACGCTGTTTCATACCATGCGAATAGGCCTCGATGAGTTCGTCGCCCCAGTCGGCGAGAGTGAACATTTCCAGGTTTCGATGGGCCTTTTCCATAAAAGTGTTCCGGGCCACGCCATACAGATCGGCGATAAATTTGAGGAATTCCATGCCGGTCAGTTTTTCATAAAGATAGGGCCGGTCCGGTATAAAGCCGATTTTCTGTTTGGCGGCCTCGGGGTGGTCTTTGATATTAAGACCGCAGATGTGAACGGTGCCGGAGGTCGGTATCAGGATTCCGCCCATCATCTTGATGGTGGTGGTTTTGCCGGCGCCGTTGGGGCCGATGAAACCAAAAATTTCACCGCTGGAGATTTTCAGATTCAGGTCGCGGACCGCTCTGGTTTTACTGTATTGTTTGTTAAGATCTTTCAACTCAATCATTAGTCTATTTCCCAAATAGAAAGTTTGCTCTACAGGCACTAATTTAAGGACGAACGTCCAACATCCAACACTGAACATCGAATAAGGTATTCTGCTTTTTTAATAAAGAAGACAAAGCGAAGCGTCTTCCGCATTCGACGTTGGATGTTGGACGTTCAATGTTCGATGTTCAATTCCTTTTGCTCTTTTGACTCCTGGAATCCTTGAACCCTTTTTCATTCCGTCCCTTCCAGAATGGTGATGCCGAGTTTTCCGATAAGCCCCAGGATGTCCAGTTGGTCTTCCTGGGCGCCGCCGGCCAGCCGGATGTGGGTGACATCGGCCGGGATCTGGTTGAACAGTGCATCGACAGTGATCCATTGACCAAACCCGACATCGATGAGGTTCCAGGCGTGATAGTAGAAACGGCCATTGAGGTAGACGATGCCCGCCTCTACTTTGGCCGGTATATGGACAGCCCGTGCCATGGCGGCAAACAACACGGCGTGTTCGTTGCAGTCGCCGATCCGGTTTTCAAGGGTGGAGATGGCATCCGGCAGGGAGAGAACCGGGCGTTTCTGGATGTTTTTTTCAATCCAGGCCATCAGTTTCCGGGCTTTTTCCAGGGGCAAATCGTTTTCCAGGGTGATATCCGTGGCCAGTTTGATAATTTCAGGATGATTGGACTGGATGAACGGACTGGCCTTTAAGAAAGGGTCCCTGGACCAACGCCGCATTTTCCAGTTGACATAGGTGGGCAGCGTATCCAGCGACTCACGGTGGACAGTGAGTATGCCGTTTACGAACTTCTGCCGCCCGCCCCTCAGATTGATGGTTTTATCCGTGATCCCCGTGATTTTGGCTCTTAAAAGCGTGAGGGATTCCGGATGGCGGATATCTATGTTTGCCGGTATGGATGCCAGGTCGGTGAGATCCTGGCTCGGCTGGACGGGCAAGGCATACATGGCCTCTTCGCGCGTGGTTTTTTCCAGGCTGATGCCCAGCATGCCCGTTTCCTTGAGGATATCACCGCTTGCATCGATCCAGGCCAGTTGTGTCGAACCTTTGAACTGCAGGGATATCCGGGTGGCGGTTACAGGGCTGCCCATGATTTGGATCTCCTCATTTTCCAAAACGGAAAGCACGATGGATTCCTGGCCCATGGTCACGGGATCGAAAACTTTCAAGGTTATACGGTCGCCGGGTTTCAGGTTCCCGGCGGAGGCTGCCTGCACGATTCCGGAGGTGAAATAGATTTTTTCTTTCAGCGGGATGGTGATGTTTTGGCTGGATCCCTGTCCACCGGTTGTCAGGGAGAGTTCTGTTTCGGAAACAGAGCCGTCAACAATGAAATCAAACCGTCCCGAGGAGACTTCAAATGAAAAGGACGCCAGGGAAAAATCCATATTCAGCAGGCCGCTTGATTTCAGGCTGATATCCTGAATCATCCCCATAGTGTTGATCCGCATGAAAACGGTTTCGTGGAAACGGAAACCGTCCGGTGTCCTCGCATAGCTCGAATGGGAAAATCCAATTTTGTTGTCATTCTGGAATATGTTCATCCAGGTGTTTTTGTCTGAAAAATTTTCAGAGGCGGACAAGGCCGCGGAGTCGTTCCGGGCTTTTTCCTGAAAAAAGAGACCGGCGCGTATCGAAAACAGGGTGCCAAACAGCAAGGCGAATACCACCGTAGCAATCCAGATAGGCTT
>JAFDAT010000303.1 GCA_019313725.1 Deltaproteobacteria bacterium | reverse complement strand
GGGCTTATCCAGGGAACGGATGACCTCACCGGGTTCAATCCGATAGTTCTTCAGGTACAGGGCAGTTCGTTCGAAATACCCGCTACTTTCAAGTTCGGCCAGGTTGTCGCCGACGGTTTTGCCGGTGATGGTCATAGCGTCCAGGTGCAGGTGATCTCTGAGAACACGCATGATTCCGGGAACCCCCCCGGCATACCAAAGTATCTGGGTGGGCCAAGGACCGGTCATCTGCAACCCGGTCAATACCGGAATGCGTTTATGGATACGGTCGAAATCTTCCGGGGTCAACAATATCCCGGCCTGTTCGGCAATAGCCGGGAGGTGCAAAAGCGCGTTGGTTGACCCGGACACCGCGGCATGCATTGTCACCGCGTTTTCAAATGCCTTGCGGGAGAGAATATCGCCTGGCCTTAGATCATTTTGCAACAGCCGTACTATTTCGCGGCCGGCCCGATCGGACAACTGGGTAATGAGGTTGGATGATGCGGGTATCAGGGCATTGCCCGGCAATGACAACCCCAGCGACTCGGCCATCACCTGCATGGTGCTGGCCGTACCCATATACTGACAGGCACCGCAACTTGAGCAGGCATTCTGCGTGTAAAACAGGTCCTCCTGCTCGCCATGCCGGTCGGTACCATCTCCTGGAGCGGTGCCGTAACGGGTGACAGCCGTGGAAAATCCGGGTCCGGGCGTCATGGATCCGCCGCAGACATGCAGGGCCGGTATGCCTAGACCGGCGATGGCCATTAAATGAGCCGGCACGGCCTTGTCGCACGATGAAAATGTAACCATGGCATCAAAGGGCAGGGAACGGGCATGCACCTCGACCATGCCAGCTATGAGATCCCGGGACACCAGGGAGTAGTTCATCCCGTCATGTCCCGTGGCCAGGCCGTCACAGATATCGGTCACCGTATAGGCTGCCGGCTTTGTAAACCCCTTTTCCGGCCGCATCCACCAGCTGTTTCAGGTGCCGGCTGCCGGGATGGCTGTCGCCGGCCGTACTTTCCAGCAGAACCTGGGGTTTGTCCAGATCGTCGAGCGCCCAACCGGCGCCCATGAGCAGAGGGTCGATTTCAGCATTTTCATGACGGCTTTTCTGACTTGCACGCATATTCAATTTTCTCCGGGATCAAACAATGATATTTTTAGGCTTGCCCCTGATAAAGGCCTTGATGTTGCCCACGGTAACTTCCATGAGGCGTGATGCGGCCTCCCGGGTAAAAAAAGCGCAGTGGGGCGTCACCATCACCCTGGGGTGCTGCAGCAGGAGGTGGTTGGCCAGTTCGGTTTCAAGACCGTCTCTGCTCTGACCCAACGCCTGCAAACGAACGTCTTCCGCTATCAAATTATTTTCTGAGGAAAGTACATCCAGACCGGCCGCAGCAACTTTGCCACTGGCCAGAGCCTCCAGAAGTGCCCGGGAATCGATTGTATCTCCCCGGGCGGTGTTGATAACTACCACGCCGTCTTTCATCAGTAGAAAGCTTTCTTTTGAAAGCAGGTGACTGGTTTCAGGCGTACCGGGGACGTGCAGGGTTACCACATCCGCCCTGGGCAAAGCCTCATTCAGAGGCAGATAACGCACCTTGTTCGATTCCGCCCACTTTGTATCCGGATAACTGTCCACAGCCACAACTTCCATGCAGAATCCTTTTGCGATCATGGCCACGCGTTTCCCGATGGCACCGGTGCCGATCACCGCGAGTGTTTTTCCACAAAGCTCGAAGCCCTGAATGCCCGTCCATGAAAAATTCAGTCTGCGGGTACGCCGGGCAGCCTCTATCACATGCCGGCCCATGGCCAGCAATAACGTGAAAACGTGCTCGGCAACCGCATTCTGGGCGTAGGCCGGTACATTGCATACCGTTATGTTACGGGACCGGCAGTACTCCAGATCGACCTGGTCAACACCTGTGGAACGCGCAGCAATCAGTTTGAGCTGCTTGAACCGCCCCAGCACGACTCCGTTCAAAATGGATACATCGCTGCAGATGATCTGCGCATCTTCGTATGCCTGTGCTCCAGTCGGTGTCAGCAAACCTTCGACCCACACGCTGTCCAACCGGGTCCCGGTGGCCTGCCAGGCTGATTTTATCCATGGCTCGCTTTCGAATATGTGGACCCTCACAACGGGTACACTCCGTGTTTCTTGACTGCAGCGGTCATGGCAAAAATATTCTCGATTTTACAAAAATTGGTAACACTGTTGGCCGTGGCACAGATATACCCACCACCCCTGCCGGCATCTTCGATGCGCTGCTTTACCTCGGCTTCCACCGCTTCCACCGTTCCGTAGGGCAATGTATTGACCAGGTCGATATTGCCCCAGAGACAAATCCGGTCGCCCCATTTCTCCTTAGCTGTTTTGAGGTTCATGCAGGGAGGTTCAAAGGGGTTCATGGCGTTCATACCCAGGCTCAACAGGTCTTCCATGACGATGGTCAGATTACCGTCGCTGTGAAACGCCCAGGGAATCTTAATGGCATCGGCGGCAATCTTCATTTTCGGCAGAAAAACCTCCCTGAAAACCTGGGGCGAAACCAGCGGGCCTTCCTTCCAGGCCATGTCGTTGTAGCCGACGATAAAATCGAAACCCAACGTCTGCATTTTTTCGATAACCACCAGGTTCCACTCGATGAACATATCCATCATGGTATCGATCAGTTTGCGGTTGTCCCGCAGGGCCACGGCAAAATCCATCATGGGCATGGAGTAAATGGTGTTGAACATGCCAAAGGGTCTCAACCCGGCATATAGGGCCAGGTCCTGGTCATGGTAGCGTTCGACAAAGCGTTTTGCCGGGTCATAATAGCTTTCCTCGCGGGGGTCGGGCAACACGATTTTGGAAAGATCCGCATCGGTGCTGATCAGGCCCTCGCCAATGAATTCGGTTTCCCCGGACAGTCCGCTGGCCATGGCACCGTCTGATTTCCCTGAAGGGTCCTTGCAGAAGGTCGGCAGAGCATAATCCACGAAGTAAATCGCATCCATGCCGATCTTGCGGGCAAATTCAGCTTCGTCAATATCGCCCGGACCCATGATCTGTCGCTTTATGGGCGTATCCACAAAGTCCATAAAAGGCACCCGGTCTGGCTCCTTTAATTCCAATGCCATCATGACACGTTCTCGAGAATTCATACACGGCTCCTTATAAATGGGTTTCCACCTGATTATAAATTATCCACAGCTCCCAGTTCCTTTGATAAATATTTGCCGGCCTCGATCAATTCAGGTATGAGCTGGCTGGTTTTTGCATGGGTCATACGCATCGCCGGACCGGAAATGCTTATGGCGTGTGAAGGGAACGCTGAAAAATCGAATATGGGAACAGCTACACAGCGTGTGTCCAGCGCCCACTCCTGATTGTCCACAGCATAGCCATTCCCGCGAACTTTCAGAAGTTCTTTTCTAAAACTTTTCCTGTTTTTAATGGTTTTGGGGGTCAGGGGTTTGAATTCGCAGGTTTTAAGATAATCCGCCTGCTCTTCCTCAGAACGAAAAGCCAGAATAGCCTTGCCCATAGCCAGGGTATAGACAGGTGAACGGCTGCCGATGGATGCATCAAAGCGGATGCTTTCCTGGCTGGAAACCACATCGATGGTAACCACATCATTTCCATCCAGACGTCCAAGATTGACCGTCTCCCCGTAAATGTTGGCCAGCTTTTCCATGCAGCGTCTGGCAAGGGGGCGAATTTCGACAATATCGGCAACCCGGTTGCCAAGCTCAAAGATCTTCAGGGTGGGCCGGTAGCGTCCATGATTTTCGGCTGCAATATACCCAAGACTTTTTAGGGTCAGCAGAAAGCGATTGCAGGTGCTGCGGTCGATCTTAAGTCCCCTGGCCATTTCCGTCACGGTAAGGTTCGGGTGATCCGTCAGGAATTCGAGGAGGGAAAACCCCTTTTCCAAGGCATTGATCCAATAGTAGGGTTTTGGGGAATTATAATCGCTTTGATGCATGACACCCTGCTTTGCCCATACGATTTAATCATATTGTGATTATAATAGTCATATAATGAATGCAAATAGCACCCCTTGAAAAGCATTGTCAACCTGAATATTAGCCCCTCAGGTTATACGGGTGGTCATAATTGTGTTCCGAGTGTTTTTTCTAGATGGGCACCGCCCCATGCTCAACCGTCAAGGCTACGATATCTCTGGAATCGACATCCCGTGATTGGACGCCTCTTTTCACAGCCAGGGCCGCAGCCGCCCCCATGGCCTGCCCCATGGCCATGCAGGTGCACTGCGCGCGGATACCGGCCAGCGCCATCCGCTCTGCTGACACAATGCGTCCGGCCACCGTAATCCTGGATCCGCCTTTGGGAATCAAAGCCCGAAAAGGCACCGTGGGGACAAGGTGCCTGGATTCATGAAAAATTTCCTGGCATCCCTTTTCGCGGCTGTGCATGTCGATGTAGTTGAAGGCATTGCATACTTTGTCCTTAAAATCCGTTGCCTGCATGAAGTCCGATCGGGTGATCATGTATTCTCCTTCCACCCGGAAGGTTTCCCGCGAAAGTGCATTGGCATACATGGTTTTGAGGACCGCCCGTTCACAACCGGGCACAGAAGATGTCAGGAATCGATACATACGCAGCATGCGTGTCCGCCCTTCCAGATTGGCCCGGGTCTGCCCGCCCGCATCGGAGGTGTCGGCATCGTAGATATGGGTGGCATTGTGGCCGCCATGGGCGAGATAATAACTGAAGGGTCTGGTCTTGGCATAGGCAAAGTCTCCCTCCTTCAACGCCCCCGACGCCAGGGCCTCATCAAATATTTGCTGGACTTCCTTTTCCCATATCTGCTCGTGATCGATCCCCTCG
>JAFDAT010000302.1 GCA_019313725.1 Deltaproteobacteria bacterium | reverse complement strand
ATCAAATATATAAAACCGGCAACCCGGCGCACATCAACAGCGTCACCGTAAGAACCATGGACCAGAAAAAAAAGGTGCTGGAACTGGCCGTCTCACCGATGACGGACGCTGAAGGCCGGTCTGTCGGATTCCGCGGCGTTGCCCGGGACATCAGCCTGCGCATGCAGGGGGAAAGGGAAAAAAAGAAGCTGGAAAACCAGCTCCACCAGGCACAGCGCATGAAAGCCATCGGTACGCTTGCCGGCGGTATTGCGCACGATTTCAACAACCTGCTCATGGGAATTCAAGGAAATGTCTCCTTGCTGATGCTGGAAATCGATGCCGACAAATCGCAGTATGACAGCTTGAAAGCCATCGAGCAATGTGTTGACAGCGGCGCCGCACTCACTAAACAGTTGCTGGGATATGCCCGAGGCGGAAAATATGTCGTCTCCATCATCAACATCAATGCCACCATTAAGAGAACATCCGAGCTTTTTGCACGTACCAACAAGGACATTAACATTATCCACGATTACCAGGACAATATATGGCCGGTCGAGGCGGACCAGGGACAGATCGACCAGGTTCTCTTCAACCTGTACGTGAATGCCCGCCAAGCCATGGAGGAAAAAAAAGAAATCTGCATCAAAACCGAAAATGTTATCCTCGAGGAGGATTTTACCAGGACCCATGGCGTCGAACCCGGAGACTTTGTCAGAATATCCGTACAGGACACCGGTTCCGGTATGGACAACGAAGTTAAAGAACACATCTTCGAGCCCTTTTTCACCACCCGGAAAATGGGTCGTGGGACCGGACTCGGTCTGGCATCCGCTTTCGGCATCATAAAAAACCACGACGGCATTATCGCAGTTCAAAGCATGGTTAACCGGGGTACCACCATTTTCATCTATCTTCCATCCAGTGAAAAAGACTATCTTGAGGATGCCGACTTCAAGGATGAAACCCTGCTGTACGGCACGGAAACAATCCTGGTGGTGGATGACGAGAATTACATCCTGGAATCCGTTAAGAATATGCTGGAAAATCTTGGATATTCCGTCATGACCGCTCTGGACGGTATGGAAGCCGTCGAGCTGTATGAACTGCATGCCGGCGATATCGATCTTGTGGTTATAGACATGATCATGCCGAAAATGGGAGGTGTGGAGGCCTTTGATATTATCAAGGATAAAGACCCGCATCTGAAGGCAATTTTTTGTAGCGGATACAGCATGAACAGTTTTGCCCAGGAATTTCTCGAACGCGGTAGCGCCGGATTTATTCAAAAGCCTTTCAAAATGCTGAAGTTATCACAGATGGTACGCGATATCCTGGATGCATAGCGATCTCTAAATAAAGCGCTATTCTATAGCCGTATACCGTAAGCTTTTATTTTGCTCAAAAGGGAGGGGTGGCTGATCTCCAGGCGTTTAGCCGCCCGGGTCCGGTTGCCATCCGTTGCTTCCAAGGCCCGGGTGATCATTTGTTTCTCCAGGAACTTTTGCGCCTTCTTGAGAGAGGTTTCCCGGCCCAATGTCAAATCGAAAGAGTCCTCATCCTGTTTGCCGAAACCCGGGGGAAGATGCTCAGACGCAATGGTATCCGTCTCTGCCAGGACCGTCGCCCTCTCGATGACATTCTCCAGTTCACGGACATTTCCCGGCCAGCGATGCTTTAAAAGAAGGGACATGGCCGCAGGGGCGACCGAGACCATATTTTTTCCAAGGCTCCGGTTGAATCTATCGATGAAATGGCGGATCAGGGGCGGAATATCTTCCTCCCGCTCCCGCAGCGGTGGGAGGGTGATGGGCATGACGTTAAGACGGTAGAAGAGGTCCTCGCGAAAGCGCCCCGCCTGCACTTCCGCTTCCAGATTCTTGGCCGTTGCCGTAATAACCCGAGCATCCACTTTGATTGTTTTGGTTGAACCGACGGGTCGAATTTCATTTTCCTGGAGGACCCTGAGCAGTTTAACCTGGAGGGGAAGCGACAGTTCGCCAATTTCATCGAGAAAGATGGTGCCCTGGTCAGCTTCCTGAAAAAGGCCCTTCTTATCCTTGTCGGCTCCGGTAAACGCGCCCTTGCAGTACCCGAAAAATTCGCTCTCGAGCAGATTTTCAGGAATACCGCCGCAGTTTACGGTAATCAGGCTCTTGCCTGAACGGTTGCTTACCAAGTGGATGCCTCTTGCCACCAGTTCCTTGCCCGTACCGCTTTCACCCGTTATCAGTACGGTGGTATCATAGCGGGCGACCTTCTCGGCCATTTTGAGAGTTTCCCGCATAACCCCGCTCTTGGCTATCATGTTGCCAAAACAAAAGTCCTGTTCAATTTTCTGTATGCGCTCCTTCAGGAAGCGATTCTCGCGCATCAAACGTTCACGCTCCTCCGCCTTTTTCAAGGTAAGATAAACCTCGTCGGCCTTAAACGGCTTGGAGATATAGTCATAGGCGCCATTCTTCATGGCACCAATTGCTGTCTCAATATTTCCGTAGGCGGACATCATAATCACCGTCGTCTCTCCGAGCACGTCCCGGGCAGCATGCAGAAAATCCATGCCGTCCATTTCCGGCATCTTGATATCGCATAGTATGAAATCATACGGTTCATGTCCGACCATTTCCAGCGCAACCCGTCCATTCATAGCGGAGTCTACGGAATACCCGAATTTTTTCAACATGGCCGTCAGCATGTGGCGCATATTCTCTTCATCGTCGATGATTAGTAAGCGCTTATATTCGGAAAAATAATCACTGTTTTTCATTTTATATTCCTAACTGTGTCGTCAGTATGAATTCGTTTTAGGTTTTAGGTATTACGTTTTACGATGGTTGGTAGCTCCTTGCTGGAGGCAACCTAAAACATAACACGTGAAACGAGCTTTACTGAACTATTATTCCAATGGAAGATAAATAGACATACAAGCCCCGCCATCTGTCAAGTTCCCGGCCTTTATGGTTCCGCCAAAGGACTCGATGATCATGAAACTGACCGACAGCCCCAGACCGGTTCCCTTGCCAGGCTCCTTGGTAGTAAAAAACGGGTCAAAAATATTGTCCATGAATAACGCAGAAATTCCCGGGCCGTTATCTTTGAACATGATGGCCAGCGTATCGCCGGCAGCCTTATTTCCACCCTCCGCATCCACCTGGGTTGTAATGCTGAGCCGACCTCCCTGCAGATCTTGCACGCTGCCGATTGCGTCGGCGGCGTTAATGGCCAGGTTCAAAAACACCTGTCGCAGTTGATCGGGATCTGCCATAACAGCATCGCTGTCAGCACCGAGGGAAAGATCGAGCTGAATCCCCGCCATGAGGGGTTGAAGCTTGAGCACATCGTATATTTCCAGAATGATGTCGTGCACCGAAGTTAGCTGGGTCCCCTTGGATGATGGCCTGGAAAGATCGAGAAGCTGCTGTATGACCGTATTGATCCGTTTTATTTCATTTTCTGTACGGTTAATGTATTCCGCCCTGTCGTTTTCATCAATATCTTTCTGTTTCAACAGTTCGAGATAACCCATGACGATACCAATGGGATTACCGATCTCATGGGCGATGCCGGAGGACAGCCGTCCAATGGATGCAAGTTTTTCAGCCCTTATGATTTCCGCTTGTGCTTTTTTCAGTTTAAGGTTGGATTTTTCGAGGGAAGCAACGGAGCATCTCAGTTTTTTCTTATCCTCTGAAATTCTGGTCAACATGCGATTCAAGGACTTTGAAAGGGTATTCAGCTCATTGTCTTCCTTTCTAACCGGAAAAAAGGTGCCGTCTTCCTCCTGATAGTCCTCGGCCATACTGACCAGCCTGTTTATGGGTTGGAGGTAAAGTCGGGATAGTCGGTAAAACCCAATCAAAGCGAATATGAGTGTGTTGGCAATGAGATAGAGCATGATGAATTTTTGTGATGCCCTCTGCTTACGATATATCCCGGCAAGATCCACAACCATACCAACAGCCATTTTTTTTCCTTCGAATAAAAATGGCACCGATATCAGTAAATACCGGCTCTGCCGCCAGAAAACGCCCCAGGCCGAACCGGAAAACAGCATTTCTCTTTCCCCTGAGGACATACTTTTGCGCATAAGCGTTTCCAGTCCAGGCGTATCAAGAAAAGATTTTCCGGCGGCGTACATTGTCTGCCCCTGTGCGCCCCGTAAAAATATACTGGAAACTTCTCTTGCGGACAGAATATCTGCAAAAAGCGATTTCAAATCCAGGTTCAAGGCCTGGTATTTGGAAGGAGTGCCGGTGAGAATCGTATTTTTAATGATCGATGCGAGCAGGTAGCTCTGTGAAATTTTGGCTTTAATCAAGTCCCTTTGCAGGGTTTTGACCGCAACAATATCGATCAGCAACATCCCCAGAAACAGCAAAACGGTTATACTGATGACAATGTTTGTTTTTAAAGCACGTGCAAACATGCATAAGGGTTACCATATGAAGGTATTTTATGCAAATTTTGAAGACTCGAAGATATTCCGTATTCCGAAATCCGCATTCCGCATTTCTATGCATCCAGGAACCGGAACGCAAAAAACCCGGAGCCACTTATGGCTCCGGGTCTATTAAAAAATTTTCGGCGGCGTCCTACTCTCCCACTTAGTCCCCCAAGCAGTACCATCGGCGCTGAAGATCTTAACTTCCGTGTTCGGGATGGGAACGGGTGTTGCCTCTCCGCTATCGCCACCGAAAAACTTTGGCAGTATCAAACTGCAGTTAATCAGAGTATGAGCACACAAAGACGTTCAATATGGAAAAGAAAAAAATATGGCTAAGCCGCACGACCTATTAGTACCCGTAAGCTGAACACATTACTGTGCTTACACACCGGGCCTATCAACCTTGTAGTCTTCAAGGGGTCTTC
>JAFDAT010000024.1 GCA_019313725.1 Deltaproteobacteria bacterium | reverse complement strand
GATCCGGTAAAACTGGGCAGCCCCCCATATCCTGTATCCTTTAATTTTTCTACTCCCAGGGCAAGACAGATGTCGTAGGCGCCGGAAGCGACCGCGTAAACAGCCCCCCGGAAAGCTTCTGTTCCGGTGGCACAGAAGTTTTCAACCCGGGTTACCGGGATCATGGGCAGACGCAGGCTCAGCGACAGGGGCAGGGCGCTTTTGCCGACATTGATTTCATCCAGACAGCATCCAAACCAGGCCGCCTCGATGTCGTGCTTTTCAACTCCGGCGTCTTCCAGGCACTCCTGAAAGGCCTCCACCATGAGTTCCTCCGCACCGACATCCCAGCGTTCCCCGAATTTGGTGCACCCCATACCGATGATTGCTACTTTATCTTTTATTCCAGTGGCCATGTTTTCCCCCTTATTAATATTTGCGCAGCAAATATTACAAAGTGAACAGCTGTTCGATCAGCTGAGATTTGAGAATGTCGCCTTCGATCTGCAGTTTGCCGGATGTGTAGGCCTGCATGGCCTGCAATTTTCCGGTCATCATGCTTAGAAAATCGGTGGCGCCCATCTTGAGCGTGCATTTGGGTGCGTCATGCGTCCCGGCCGCGATGGTGCAGGTCTTGTCTTTCACGACACAGTACCAGTCACCGCCGCCGCTGCCGGAGATGTTGAACTGAAAAACGATATCGATTCCTTCGGCGGCATCCGCCTTGAAGATTTCGCCCATCTTCTGTCCGAAGAAGGTCTTTACATCCAGCTCGCCGGCACCCTCGTCTGCCTCCCTGGCTGTATCTTCCTGCGGTGGCGCGATGAGGGCGAAGATAGCCTCATTGGCGTCGGCCATCTCCTTGGCTCCTTCCAGGGAATTGATGGCGTCCCAGTTATCCCGAACGGACTCAGGCGTCGGGATGTTATCCTGCTCCCCAAGCTGAATGCCCTTGCCGGTGTATATGGCAGCCCGGTTGAAATAGCCCATGCCGGTGTTGAATATACCGCCTGTCTCTTCACAGGCCTCACTGGCCAGATGGATTACCATGGGGGCTACGAACTCGGGTTTGGATTTTTCAAAAAGCTCCGGCGGCATGATATCTTCGGTGAGCCTGGATGCCGCAATGGGGGCGATGGTGTTGATCTTGATGTTATATTTTTTGCCTTCAATTTTAAGCGTGTTCATCAGGCCTACCAGTCCCATTTTGGCAGCCGAGTAGTTGGTTTGGCCGAAGTTCCCATAGAGACCGGCGGCCGAGGTGGTCATGACGATGCGGCCATAGCCCTTTTCCTTCATCACCCGCATGGCTGGCCGGCTAACATGGTAGGCACCGTTCAGGTGGACCGAGAGTACGGCGTTCCAGTTTGCGGGATCCATCTTCACAAAGCTCTTGTCGCGCAGGATGCCGGCGTTGTTGATGACGATATCCACGCTGCCGAAGGTGTCCAGGGCAGACTGGATGATGGCTTCGCCACCTTCGGGCGTGGCCACGTTGTCATAGTTGGCCACAGCCTCACCGTCCAGTTCCTTGATTTCAGTCACAACTTTGTCTGCCGGTGTGGCCGAGCCTTCACCGGATCCGTCTCGGGCACCGCCAAGATCATTGACCACGACCCTGGCGCCCCGTTTGGCGAGCTCGATCGCATAAACCCTCCCGAGGCCGGCCCCGGCGCCGGTAACCACGGCAACGCGCCCGTCGAATGAAATTTGGTCGGTGGCTGTTTTAGCTCCGGGAACGGGTACGGCTTTCCAGAAGTAGTTGCTGAACCCCCGGTCCGGATCGACACCTTTTCTTTTGAATTCCATCTGCATGGGCAGACCCACGCTGATTTCATCCAGTTCGCAGTCGGTGAAGTCGGCTACCAGCCTGCCGCCGCCCTCGAACTGCACCATACCGTAGATGGCCGGAGGATCCACTGAAACAGCCAGCATGTCGCCGGTAAATGTTTTAACCTTGGCCGTGACATCGGCAAATTCATAATCATCCTGGCTCTTGATGGCGCCGCACTTCGGGTTGACACAGATCTCCGAGCTCGGGTACTGCGGTGTGCCGCATTCACGGCATTTGCCGCCCACCAGCCCCAGAATCATCTTGTTCTTGCGCCACAGGACCGTGGTGGCTGTCTGGGTGGGGGCTTCCGCACGAATGCCCATCTCCGTCTGAATCAGATTGCGGAACTTCAGCCATTTTTCGTAGTTGGTAATGGTTTTCTTGTTGTCCAGGGTACCCTGAAATCCGTTTCTGGGCGGGAGCGTCGTGATGTTGTCGGTCACCTCGAACAACAGGGCGTTGCAGCCCTGGCCAAAGCCGGCCATGAGGATTTTGTCGCCGGGTTTGGCACTTTCCAGTGCCGCCATCATCATCAGGAACGGGTGGGCCGTGCCGGTTTCACCGCAAACATCATGCAGATTGTCCACCAGTTTTTCCGGAGTTGCTCCCAGCTTGGCGGCAATCTTTTTGTGGTCGCCTTTGAAGAAGCAGGGATAAACCAGCTTGTCCACATCGTCCATGGTCAGGCCAAGTTTATCCAGCAGCCCGTTGACCGCCTCGGGGATGATTTTTCCATACCCGGCATCCCGGGTCCAGCGCTCTTCCCACATGTAGTCGATGGTTTTCTGGGCGCCCCGGTAGTGATCAACAAAGTCGTGGGAAACGCTGAAAGACCCCTTGTATTCAGCGATGACGTCGGTGCTTCCAACGGTGAAAGCGCCGGCACCGTCACCGAACCACATCTCATAGAAGTAGGCGGCTCTGGTTTCGCGTTTGTCGGAAGCCGCCACCAGCACGTTTTTGCGATCGCCGCTTTTCACGGTTTCAAGCGCGGTGATGAGCGCCGTGCTGCCGGCCTTTTGTGACGCGCTGAAGTCGGACGTGATCAATTCACTACCCAGGTTCAGTGCCGCAGATACGATGCCGGCGTTCTGGCGGTCGGCAAAGGGTACGGTGGTAGACGCCAGGTAAAGACCGTCCAGGGCTGTTTTGTCAACGCCCTTCAGGCAGTCTCTTGACGCCGCCACGGCCATGGTGATGGTATCCTCGTCCCAGTTGCACATGGACCGTTCCCCTTGTGCAACCATCATGATGGCGGGCGCAAACCAGCCCATGGATTGAAAGATGGACATCCTGTCCAATCTCAGACGGGGGATATACGCGCCGTATGAAGTAATTCCGATCATAGTATGCTTCCTCCTTATTCTGGATAAACCGGAACCACAAAGGCACAAAGGACACAAAGTTTTTCTTTTTTTTCTCCTCTATGTCTTTGTGGTTGAAAAAGTTTTGCCATAAAAGTCATAAAATTTATTTTTTAGCGATTCATTTAAAATGTCTGTTTTGTAGCGGCGAAGCCGCGTACAGTAATTTTTGCCCGGCAAAAATTACATCTTGAAAAGTTTTTCGATAAGCTGGGACTTCATGATATCGCCCCCGATTTTCAGTTTTCCCGACGTATAGGCCTGCATGGCCGGCAGTTTACCGGTCATCATGGCTAAAAAGTTCTTGTCTTCCATTTCCAGCGTACAGACAGGTTTTTCATGCTTGCCGGCCTGGATGGTACAGGCACCGTCCTTGATGTCGCAGTACCAGTCGCCGCCGTCGCTGCCCGTGATAATGTACTGAAAAACAACCTCTACACCCTGGGCCGCTTCGGACACAAAGGCGTTCGGCATGCCCTTGAATATATCGCTGACGGACATGCTGGTGGGTTCGGCTGTCCCCGCATCGGCAGCGGGTTTGGAAAATGCCCCGATGAGATCACCGATTTGATCGTTGAGCTGGAAATATGTTTTGGCCCCTTTGAGGGTCTTCACTTTTTCCCATGCTTCCACAAGTTCTTCAGGGCTTGGAACGGTCCGGCCGTCACCGACAACCGCACCCGGGCCGGTGACAATCGCCGCGCGGTTGTAACAGCCCATGCCGGCATTGTAGATGTTGCCCGTGTCGGCGCACTCCTCGGAACAGAGGTACAGGGCCAGGGGGGCGACGAATTCGGGCTTCAGCTTGGCAAAGAAGTCCGGTGGCAGCACATCTTCGGTCAGGCGCGAAGCCGCTACCGGTGCAACGGTGTTGACGTGAATGTCGTATTTTTGCCCTTCCAGCTTGAGGGTGTTCATCAAGCCGATAAGCGCCATTTTGGCGGCCGTATAGTTGGTCTGTCCGAAATTACCGTAGAGTCCTGCGGCCGAGGTGGTCATGAGGATTCGTCCGTAGCCCTTTGCCTTCATGACGGCAAAGGCCGGACGGGTTACGTTGTAGGCACCGTTGAGGTGCACGTCCAAGACGGCGTGCCAGTTCTGCGGGTCCATTTTCAGAAAACTTTTGTCCCGCAGGATGCCGGCGTTATTGATCAGAATGTCCAGGGTTCCAAAGGTATCCAGTGCGCTTTTGACGATGCCTTCACCGCCTTCCACGGTAGCCACGTTGTCATAATTGGCTACGGCTTCTCCACCCAGCGCCTTGATTTCATCCACAACCGTGTCGGCGGGGCTGGCGGACCCTTCACCGGAACCGTCACGTGCGCCCCCCAGGTCGTTGACCACAACCTTGGCGCCGCGTTTGGCCAGTTCGAGGGCATAGACGCGACCCAGGCCGGCGCCGGCCCCGGTCACCACTGCCACCCGGTCGTCGAAGCGAACTTCGTCCTTGGGGATGTCGCCGTATTCAAATATGCCGTTGTCGATGACGATCTCCTGGGTCTCTACATTCTGGATGCGCCAGACAGCCTGGCCTTCACCCGTTTTCCAGATCAGCACCCTTAGCGGCATGCCCGGGTAGAGCGGTCTCGAAAACCGGCAGTTCATGCGCCGCGCCTTTTCCGGTTCACCGGGAATGAGGCTCTGGATCAAGGCCCGACAGGCATAGCCATGCGTGCAGAGACCGTGCATGATCGGTTTTTCGAAGCCGGCCATTTTGGCGAATTCAGGATCCACATGCAGCTGGAATACATCTCCGGAGAGCCGGTAGATGAGCGGCTGATTTTCTGCGGGAGACGCATCGACCGAGAAATCCGGAGCCCTGTCCGGGAATTCCACCGGTTTACGGGGGCGGTTTTCACCGCCGAAACCGCCGTCCAGCCGTGAAAAAATGGTCATGTTGGAGGTGAACAGTTTCTGACCGTTGGAATGCCGGGTTTCGGTTTCGGCAACCACCAGTGCACCTTTCTTTTCACCCTTGTCATAGTAGTTGAGGATCTTTCCTTCCGAGGTCATGGTGCCTTTGGGTGGGATGGGGTTGTGAAAAATAAGCTCCTGCTCACCATGCAGCATGCCGGGCACGTTGATATTGGTCAGCCTAAGGGCTTCGGGCATGACTTCGTAGAGTGTGGTGATCGCGAAGCTGGGAATAACCTTAAGGTCTTTCTCGTAACAGTACTCCAGTTCGGAAAATCCGGCACCTACGCCAAGGGCGTACAATACGGCATCTTTCCAGGTATAATCCTTGGAAATGGGGCCGATTTTTTTTCCGACAGCATCAAGATTTAACGCCATGGTTCCCTCCTTATAGTTTTAAATATTGCTTGTAATTTGTTCTTTGTAATTTGCAATTTCATTGTTTTATAAATGCCGGCACCATCATAAATTTGACCGTCTCCTTAACGACCGCCCTGTAGCCGTCGTGGTCCACGTTCAAGATCGGTCTGAAAAAATTTTCACCGGATATAAAATTGAGTACACAGTTCCAGACCGCCAGTATGCGCGCCTTGGCCTGAACGGGCACGTGGGCCTTATCTTCGGCAAGATCCATGGCAACGGCAATTCCCGAGGTGTAGTCGCCGATTTTAATGCCGGGAACGTTCCCGGAATCTGTTTTGTTGAAATAGCCGAAAAGAATCAGATTCGAAACTTCCGGATGGTTGAACAGGTACTCGGTTAAAATATCGATGGATATTTCGAGGCGGTCGGAAAGGGATTTGCCCCTGGCCTGCTGTTCGACTTCTTCGAATTTGAGCAGAATTTCATCATTGAGGTCGGTGATCAAAGCTTCGTAGAGGTCCAGCTTTTCTCCCCAGTGATAGTACAGCGTGGATATATCGATACCCACATCACCTGCGATCATGCGCGTGGTCGTGCTGTTGTAGCCGTATTCTCCAAACAACCTTCTGGCGGAGGCCAGAATACGGGCTTTCATGGATTCAGGGTCCTGGCGGGCTTTTTCAAGCGGTGAGGGCACTTTTATATCCTTTTTTCCAGCAACATTATCCCATAAAGTGTTTCCATCAATTGATGGAGAAAAAGATAATTCAATTACCTCCCCATTGTCAAGGTAAAAGTCGATGTTTTTTTTAAAAGCGAATTTTGTTGAAAAGGGGACAGTTTTTTTGTTTATTTTAACCATAGATCCTGCTATCAGGGATTTCTGCTCTAACAAGGTATAGATCGGTTAATATAGGTTGTTTTTGCAACGGCATGGAGTTCAAATTTGGGAGGTCATTCCCAATGCTTAACATCATTAAATCATTCCTCGCGCTTTTGATCGCCACGACCTTTCTCACCATGGGCATCGGCCTTCTGAACAGTCTGCTCAGCATCAACATGCGACTTCAGGGCAGTGGCAATCAGACCATCGGCCTGGTCATGTCCTGCAATTACCTGGGAATCATCATTGGGATCTATTTCTGCCAGCCCATCATCCAGCATGTGGGCCATATCAGGGCGTTTGCAGCGTTTGGTGCCGTTGTGACCGCCATATCGCTGCTGCACGGCCTGTACATGTCGCCCTGGTTTTGGGCCGGTTTGAGGATTGGTTTCGGGCTGTGTGTCACCGGGCTCTTCATGGTGATCGAAAGCTGGTTGAACGAAAAGGTCGAGCCGGTTTTTCGAGGTCGGCTGCTGTCCATTTACATGATCCTGGTCTATTTTGGACTCGGCAGTGGCCAGCTTTTGCTCAACTTGAGTGATGTGCAGGGCAAGAACCTGTTCATGATCGCCGCCATCGTGTCTGCCGTTTGCCTGGTGCCTATTTCCATAACCCGGGCAGTTAATCCACAACCCCTGAAAGTGCCCCGCTACAACATGGTGAAGCTGTTTCAATTGGCTCCTTTAAGCATGGTGGGAAGCTTCACCGCCGGTCTGATCAACAGCTCATTTTACGCACTGGGGCCTATCTTTGGATTGGACATCGGTCTTCAGGTTTCTCAAGTTTCCCTTTTCATGAGCATCACCGTCTGGGCAGGGTTGCTGTTTCAATATCCGGTCGGCCTGCTGTCCGACCGTCTTGACCGCCTCACAGTTTTATCGGCACAGGGATTTCTGGTTGCCGCTGTGAGTTTGGGTATTGCGATGCTGGGCAGATCGAACCTGGGTACGCTGCTGCCGATGACAGCCTGTTTCGGAGTGGTTTTTACCATTTACCCGGTGTCCATGGCACGTGCCCAGGACAACATCGAAAAACAAGACATTGTTCCGGTCAGTGCTGCCTTGATTCTATTTTTTGGTATCGGCGCCTGCTTCGGCCCCGTGACCTCATCTCTGATTATTTCAAAGGTCGGCCCATGGGGGCTTTATTACTTCACCGCCGCTTGTGGCGGTACACTGGGGGTGGTTGCCTGGATCTACAGGCATAAACTGCCAAGCAATGTCGAAGACCAAGTCGCCTTCGTTCCCATACCCAGGACCTCACCGGTGGTCAGCCATTTTGATCCGCGCGGTGAGGCTGAAGGTTTCTCCAACGATAACGATGATAATTAAAACTTACGGCCACCCTTTCGAACGAAAGTCGAGTCGGTACTCTTTATCACCACGACGCAGAACAATGTCATCAGGATTGATGTGGCTGATTTGATACCCTTGGATGTCATCTCCCTCTCGTAAAACCTGATTGCTAATGACCACCAGTCTTTCTTCCCGGGGTTCTCTCCATGAAATGGCCTGTATCTTAAAGCCGACGCTTTCGAGTCGGTCCATCGGTAATGGTTTCTTTTTCGGTGTAAACGCTTTTTTGGATAAATTATTTATTGAATCGGGGCTATCCGTTTCTTCGGTATATCGTCGTGATTCCGGTTGCTTGAATGCCTTGTTCACCACCTGTGTTTCTTGCCGGGTTTTTTTTAATGCTGCAGCCGGCTCTTTTTCTTCGGGCGTGACCTCAGCCGTACTATGGGTGTCCTCCGGTGATTTCGGCTTTGTTATCGTTTTACCGCCGAGGGATATAATTTCTGGGTTTCCTGCGGTAAGTGTCGATTTGGAATTTTGAGACGCAGATGGCGCTGGGAAAAGAGCTTTATGCGGGGATGCCGACGGTTTCTCCGGGTCATCTAAGATTGCCTCAGGTTTTGGCGCAGGGGCAACATCCCCGGTAAAGGGTTCGAGCATTTTTTCAGGGGTACTCCAAAAATAAGCCGCAATACCAATGGCCCCGACACATACACAGACGGCTCCGATACCCCCGATGGTGCGTTTTTGGGTAAATACTTTTCGGTCTGCCCTTGCATGTGCCCGCGGGTAATCCTGCCGAGGTGTTTCTTTTTCCAGTTTCTTTAATGCATCAAGAATCGAACTCAAATTCTATCTTCCTTTACAGGACAGGAGATTGACCCCAACGGGTAAACAACATGGCAAAAAAGATGCCACTCGTTTCATGGGTGGCCGTTTAATAGGCCTTCATAAGCGACGAGCCGCGGTGCCGGTAAATTCTCTTTTTCGTTATAAAGTATAATCTTGGTTAACGGTCCCACAAATCCGTCTGCGTTGATGCCGTGTTTTTGCTGGAGATCCTTAATAATCGCCTGGGTCCGCTTATCATATATCGGTGTCAAGGAAACGTCGTCGTGTCCGATATCCCGCAACATCATTTTGAGCATGATAACGGAACCTTTAGGATAACGAAATGGCAGCGTGCCTTCAAAACCCAAATGATTCTTCCACACAATTAATGCTGTTCCCTTGAATTGGGCAACTAGGGCATCATAAGAAATTGTAACGGAAGTCTCTAACCCCTGCGCCCGGAAGATCGCCTGATTCTTATGGATTTTTTCAAGCGTCAGGTATATTGGCGGTTTTGTATCCGGCCGCTCAAACTTAAAAATAGCCGGTAGATTCAGCTTCCTGACCAAATCTGGATTGGCGTCAATGACCTGGATCTCCAGGCCGTGTTGCCGTGTTGCCAGGCTGAAAAATATGTAATCGTCTTGGATGCTTTCAAGGTAAGGTTGTATTTCGTTCTCAACCGCCCACAGGGATAGCAGCTCCGTCAGTGCATTGTATCGAGTTGCCGCAGGATCTGCCTGTTCAAGAAATGTTTTCAGCGCTACAGTTTTCTCTGCCCCGGCACGCACAAGTTCCTCTGGAATAATTTTCACGTTCGCATGCGTTTCCGGTGGCGGTACTGCAGCAGAGGCATCCTTAATTTCTGAAACAGTGTCGGACAACATGGCCGGTGGAGCCAGTCCGGTCTCCCGCTGAAACACCACCGGCACCAACAATACGGATAAAACAACTATCACGGCAATCATTATGGCCGTGGTCGTACGAATTTTCAAGGGAAACCTTTTCCGGTGGTCACCACGGCTCCATAATTCACGAATCGCCATGCGTACTGTGTTGCCTGATATCTTTTTTTGATCTCGACTGTAGGCGATCAAAAGCGATCGGTCACAGATGATGTTGATTAAACGGGGGATACCGCCGGCATACTTGTATACTTCCTTCAAAGCGTTTTTTGAGAACAGGTGCGCTGGTTTTGTAAGCGCGATTTGTAATCGATGTTCAATATAAGCAGATGTTTCCTTATAAGTGAGCGGTGCCAGGTAACAGCTCAGGGTTACCCGTTGACCGAGTTGCCTGAGCTCATGAGAGTCCAGCATGTCAGCCAACTCGGGTTGTCCCACAAGAATGATTTGAATAAGTTTGCTTCGCGTAGTTTCGAGGTTGGATAAAAGCCTCAACTGCTCGAGAACGCTGATGCTCAAGTTCTGGGCCTCGTCAATGATCAATATTACATTTTTACCGGCCGCCTTCATCTGCATGAGAAAGACGTTGAGAGCATCAATCAAGTCTTTTGTATTATTTGCAGAACAATCGATGCCGAGTTCATCATTAATGGCTTTGAGCAGTTGAACTTCATCCAATCTGGGATTAAATATGTAGGCAGCTTCCGTATCATCAAGCAGTCGATCCAGAAAAACCCTGCACAATGTTGTTTTACCTGTACCGATTTCTCCGGTGATTTCCACAAATCCATCCCCATGCCCCACCGTATATTTCAAGTGTGCCAGGGCTTCTTCGTGGCTTTTGCTTAAGAACAGATAGGTTGGATCCGGCAGTAGCTTGAAAGGGCGCTCCTTGAAGCCAAAATAATTGCTGTACATGGTAGATCTCCTTAAAATTGAACAATACAACCCGTATGAAATCCATCGATGGTCGATTTCTTGCCTACAATGACCCGAGATATGTTTTCGATAATCCTGCGGTAAGTTGCTGAATGCACAGAAAGCTCCTTTTACACCCATGGCTACACAAAACGGTAATACTGTATTTGTCATACCATTGCAACCAGATGCAAAAGGATAGTTGAGACGGTGAAGGGAGCATCACCCAAAACTATCATCAAAGGTATTTTAATTATAGCTTATGTCCGCACCGTCTGCTAAGGCTCAGATGTTGATACAATTGAAGCCGCATTTGAGGCCGGTTTCTAAATGAAGCCTTAGATTCTGTTACCCTGTCAAAATAAAGGAGAAAAACGATTTTGAGCACCTATCTTCTCATCGACATCGGTGCCGGCACCATGGACATTCTTTACTGGGATGACGTTTCAGACCTGCATTATAAGGCGGTGGTCCGTTCTCCGGTGCCGTATCTGGCTGATAAAATTGCCTGCACACCTGGTGACATATTGATCACGGGTACGGAAATGGGTGGCGGGGTCGTCACTCAAGTTTTGAAGGAAAGGGCCCGGGAACATCGGGTGGTCATATCCGCGGAGGCCTCGGCCACCCTGCACCACGACAGGGACAAAGTCGTTTCGTGGGGGATTGAGATCATCAGTCGTCACGAGGTGCAGGAACGGATGGCGGACAACAGGTTCAGCCACTTTAACCTGGCTGATATCGACGGGGCTAGACTGGAAACGATCGTGAAGGGCATGGGCGTACCCTATGCATTCGATGTGGTGGGAATCTGCGCTCAGGACCATGGGGTTCCGCCCAGGGGCGTTTCACACCTGGATTTCCGGCACCGGATGTTCACTGAAACACTGAATACTGACCCCCATGCGCATACACTGCTGTATTCCGGGGAGGCGGTACCGCCGTCCATGAATCGTTTGAAATCCATTGTCAGGAGTTCGGAGGTGTTGCCGGCCAAAGAGGTTTTCATCATGGACAGTGGTATGGCGGCGATACAGGGTGCGTCACTGGACGGGCTGGCCAGGGGCAGGGAATGCATGGCTGTCCTGGATGTGGCAACTTCCCACACCCTTGGCGCAACGCTCATTCATGGAGAGATAGCCGGTTTTTTCGAATATCACACCAGTGATATCACCGGCGGCAAAATCGACCGCCTGATAATAGATCTGGCCGACGGCAAATTGAACCACCGGCAGATCCTGGATGAAGGCGGGCACGGGGCCTATCTACGCAAGGCTGTTGGTTTCAGGAATGTCGAGAGGATTATCGCCACAGGTCCCAAGCGCCGGCTGCTCGCCGACTCCGGGCTCCCGATTAAAGAGGGTGCTCCCATGGGGGACAACATGATGACAGGGACGTTGGGTCTACTTGCGGCCATCCGAATACGGAAACAGCAGAAGCCGTTTCCTGTCGTATAATAGTAAAAAAAAGGCCGGCCTTGAAGCCAATCGGAATGCCACCGGCAAACATTATAAGGAGGGAATAAGGGCATGGATATAAAAGAGCCACGTCTGAAAAAAGAGGATATTCTGGTGGTTAATGACACCGATTTTTGCACCGAAAACATCTGTATCGTCACAGGTGCGGGAACCGGCATCGGTCGGGCCACGGCGACTGCGGCAGCTGTGAACGGCCTCACCGTCGTGGGGCTGGACATCGATGCAGAAAAAGGTGAGGAGACCCGTAACATGATAGATGCGATGGGCGGCAGCATGATCTTTATACAGACGGACCTCTGCCGGGATGACCAGATCGAAGATGCCGTGTCCGAAGCCGCCGGTCTGGGAACCGTGAAATATTTGGCCAATATCGCCGGTATCCAGCACATCGATTCCATCGAAAACTTTCCCATGGAAAAATACGATCACATGCAGCGCCTCATGCTGAGGGCGCCATTCTACATGAGTAAACTGACCATTCCGCACATGAAAGCCAGCCGTGACGGTCGTGGAGCCATCGGCAACATGTGTTCAATCCATGGATTTGTCTGCACGTTGAACAAACCGGTTTACAATATCACCAAGTTCGGATTGCGGGCATTGACCCAGTCCATCGCTGCAGAGGGCATGGGCCTGATACGTTCGTTTACCGTCAGTACGGGATTTGTGAAAACGCCGTTGGCGCTGAATCAGATCCCGGCCCAGGCAGAGCAAAGGGGTATCACTCAGGCAGAGGTGGTCAGCGATGTCATGCTGGGATTTTCCCGGGTGAAAGAGATGATGAGTCCCGTAGAGGTGGCCAATTTGTTCGTGTTCGGGTTTTCAAAACATTCAAAATACCTTGTGGGCGGGGACCTTCTATTTGATGGCGGCATGCTGAAAACCTACGCCGAGAATAAACCCTGATCGTTCAATTATCAAGTTCCGGCAGGGCTGAAACCCTGGACTACATGGCATAAAGCCGGCGGCTTTATAGCGCAGGGATTTATCCCTGCTATACCGTGCGCTTAATACCGAAATTATGCGCAAACATAATGAGATTTCAACAAACAGATACTAAACAATAGCAGCTGTAAATCCCTTATAGGGTATAATCAGTGCCGGCCCTCTTGGTCCGGGTATCTACAATTTTCGGCTTTTTAGCTGCTCAGCCACGACTTCGGCCGTGTGCTTCACCCGGATATGACTGCCGCGTTTGTGCATGCCCCCCTTCAATTGCAGAACACACCCAGGGCAGTCCGTCACCAACACATCCGCACCGCATTTTTCCACGCTGTCCAGTTTCTGTTTGAGAATCTCGGCCGAGATTTCAGGAAAGTCCACCGAGTAGGACCCGCCGAAACCGCAACATACATCTTCATCTGTTGAGGGCACATACTCAAGGCCGGCAGCCCGCAACAGGTTTGATTTTGCGGGAATTTGACCACCACGGATTTCACTCTCATCAGGTCCAGCATGGACTCGGCCTGCTCCGGATAGATGAAGTCTATGGCACACCCGGCAAAAAACGAGATCGTTAAGGAAGGCTTGTCAACCCGGGGCCTCACATATTGCCATCGATCCCTGAAGGGTCTTTTGGCAATCACCGGCAGGCTTCGAAAACCGTGTTCCCTTTCGAAAAAATGTGGCAGGTGGCGGATCATCGGCCCTTCTTTTTTCAGAGGGGATTGGGCAAGGTGGGCCTGCCTGAGAAGGAAATGAAAAAGTTTGCGGTTGGGCATCACCCTGGACAGCAAAATATTTTTAATGGGTTTTCTGCCATCCGCAGCCTGCACTGCTCCAAGGGTTTTTTTGATGAGATAGGGCAGGTCAATGTCGACAGCGCATACCGACTTGCAGGCCTGGCAGTTGAGGCAGTTCTTAACATGGCCCGGAGCATATCGGAAGGCATCTTCCCGGGTGGTCACCTGATGAACAACCGCCTGGACTGCTTCGGCTTCGGCTTGCATGCGTTGGGCCAACCCTGCGTCAGGCATGGTGTCTCCTTTTTTTGAACAAATAAAGGCCATGCATGGTCATAACCGTCTGCCCTTTCCAAGGAAAATCATCGGGATCTGTAATGCCTAACATATCGCCGCCAAAACACGAAGATTCAACGTGAAGCTTTATGATTTTTTCAACCACACCCTGTCCAGGAGCAGGTAGCCGCTGGGGTGGGATTTCAATCCCTGCACTTTCTTGAGCACGCCGGTCCAGCGGTTCTGCCACCAGGCGATGCCGATGGAGCCTCTTTCCATTTGGATGTCCTGAAGTGTGCAAAACAGTTTGCGGCGTTCTTTGAGATCGAGGGTGGCGTTGGCTTTGGCCAGCAGGTTTGAAAATTCTTCATCCACCCAGCGGGTTTCGTTCAGGGGCATGGGCACTCCTTCAGCATCCGCCGTGTAAGCCAGATTGAGGATCATGGTCCCCAGGGGACGATGCGTCCATGGCGTGATACCGAAATCGACTTCCCGAAACGACTGTCTGTAGTTCTGATTGGGGATTGTATCGATGCTGATTCTGAAACCTGCCTCGGCCGCATCCCTTTGAAGGATTTCGGCATATCTCTGGATATCAGGCCATTTGTCCCCGATGGTCAGGGTTACATCCAGGCCGTCGGGGTAGCCCGCCTCCCTGAGAATGGATCGGGCTTGGCGGGGGTCGAATTTAATATCGGGTTTTCGGCAGAATTCAGGATGCCCGGGGAAAACATGGCAGTCATGGCCGATATGGCCTTGTTTCATACCGGCCAGAAGCATAATCTTTTCCCGGTGCTGACATAGCTTGAGGGCGGTACGCACGCGGTTGTCCTGCCAAGGCTCCCGGTCTACGCGCATGCGCAGCACATTCACCCGGGCGGTTGCGATCGATTCGATATGAATTCGGGGGTCCCCTTTCAGCATTTGAAACGCATTCAGTTCATCCGCCCCGCTCAAATCGGCGACGTCGATTTTCCCGGCTTTCAGTGCTGTTACACGTTTTGAAATATCAAAACCCAGATCGATGAATTCTATCTCGCTCAGGAACGGAAGGCCCGGTTGCCAGTAGTTCATGCGTTTTTTCAGGATACAGCGCTCGCCTTCCTGGAAGGTGTCGAGTGTGAAGGGGCCGGTACCGTGAGGGGTCTTCAGGAAATTACCTTCAAATGTCCGGTGGTTCAGGATGACGGCAGGATAGTAGAACAGGTGCTCCGGCAGGGCGATTTCAGGGCGGTTTAAATGCAGTCTGACCTGATAGCGGCTAACCCGTTCAATCCCGGTGGGATCCAGATAGGCGCCAATGATGGCGGCCATGGGTGACCCTACCTCCCTGTCGAGCCATTGGCCGAACGAGAAAATGACATCATCGGCTGTCAATTCGTGGGCGTTGTTGAAAAAAATTCCCTTTCTCAGGTAAAGTGTCCAGGTCAGCAGGTCATCGTCAGCTTCCCAGCCTTGCAGCAGATAAGGTCGGGTGATGTTGTTCACATCCGTAAAGGTGAGGTATTCCGCGATGTTTCTGTAGATTTGTGACGGCGAGAGCCATTTGGCCTGGGCCGGGTGTTTGATGCCGGTCAGGATTCCGGATACCTTCAATTTCCCGCCATAGGTTACCGCATGTGCCTCCTGCGGTCGAATCATCTGCATTAGACCGGTGGATGCAGCTGCGGAGAAACCCAGCAGGGTCGAATACCTCAGAAACTGGCGGCGGGTGATCTTGCCTTTCTCCAGGTCGGATTTCAAATCAAGAATGCGGGGGTGCAGATCCTGTATTTTCATTTTTGCCCTTTGCGTTGTCTGTTGAACATATATACGCCGATCAATATTCTCAGGATATATATCTGATTTGAAGGGATGGTTCAAGCAAATCCCTCGGCGTGCCGGCGCCAGGTGGTCAGCCCGATTCTCAGTCTTGATTGACCCTTTGCGCTCGAACTGGTATAGGAGAACCTCAATTTACCCCATAGTCGCATAAACAACATGGCAAAGAATTAGGTAATGGATTCAGGATTGACGTTTCGGACAATTTAACGCGGGACCCGATTTCTCACCCAAATATGGACCCTAAATTCTGGAAAAAATTTTCGATTTTCGAGATACTGCGAACGCGGGAACACAGCATTATGGCTTTTCTGGCGATCATCGTCGGGCTGGCCGGCGGATTCGGTGCCGTGGGATTTCGCTATCTTATCAATTTTGTGCAGGACCTGTCGTACGGTTCGGCGGATAATCTCCTGGTGGTTGTCCAAAGCGTCCCCTGGTATTTAAGAATCACGGTTCCGGCGTTCGGGGGGCTTCTTGTGGGCCTGCTGGTCTATTTTTTTGCCCGCGAGGCCAAGGGGCATGGCGTCCCCGAAGTCATGGAAGCCGTAGCCGTGAAGGGCGGTGTCATTCGCAAGCGCCTGGTGGTCGTAAAATCTCTGGCGTCCGCCATATGCATCGGTACCGGCGGATCTGTGGGCCGTGAGGGGCCTATTGTTCAGATCGGTTCAGCCATCGGGTCGAGCCTAGGGCAGATCCTGCAGGTATCCGCCGACAGGATGCGCACCCTGGTGGGCTGCGGCGCAGCAGCCGGGATTGCTGCGACCTTCAACGCGCCCATAGCCGGGTCCATGTTTGCTCTGGAAATCATCC
>JAFDAT010000301.1 GCA_019313725.1 Deltaproteobacteria bacterium | reverse complement strand
TCATTGAAATGGAATTGGCCATATGCCTCAGGATGGTGGTCTTTCCCGCTTTGGGAGGGGCAATGATGAGGCCGCGCTGCCCTTTGCCCACCGGTGCGATCATGTCAATGGCCCGACCCGTGAGGTCATCGTCATCCTGGGTAATCACCAGTTTTTCCAGGGGGTTTATGCTGATCCGTTCCTGCAGGCGCGCATAGGAAATAAACGTTTCCCAGGGGACGCTGTTGATGGTATCGACGGACGTCAGCTTCAGGTTGCCGCTTCTAGCATCGCCCGGAACCGCGTCACCCTGAATCAACCCTCCTTCCGGCAGGCGATATTCGTTAATCAATCCTTGATGGACGTATACATCTTCAGGGTTGGGCACGAAATTGCGTTCGATGGCCCGTAAAAACCCGAATCCCCTGTCTGTCACTTCCAGGTATCCTTTAACCTGTTCCAATTTTCTGCTCCCCGTTCAAATTACTTGATTCATGAAATCCCTGTCTGATCCGCCAATTACACCGAAAAACCGAACAGCTGTTTCTAATGAACTTAGCACAAAACAGATCACCGGGCAAATGTGCAGGGATACACCCCCTGCTTAATTTTTGCATAGGGGCCATTCGAAAATGCGTCTATCCATTAAGATAAACACAATTCGGCCCCTGACCACCTGGAATACCGAGGCCGTTTTCAAACCTGCATCTGAATAGAACTATTAATCTTTTGATTACAATGTATTATCTTATATCTTGACATTCGATAACGAGCGACTATTTTATCCATAACCGACAAGCAGTACGGATATATGAAACTTCCGCGAGAATGACTGTGGATAATCGATGCAAGGAGGAAACAGCAACCATGGGCACAGCAAAGCAGACGTATCAGTTCAAAACCGAAGTTCAGCAGCTATTAAAGCTTATCATCAACTCTCTCTATTCCAACCAGGACATTTTCCTGAGAGAATTGATTTCAAACGCGTCCGATGCCATCGACCGTCTCAGGTTCAAGGCCCAGACCGATCCTGATATTCTTGATGGAGACGGCGAATTCAAGATCAAAATTACCGTGGACAGCGATAATCGCACCATTGAAATTGCCGATAACGGCACCGGCATGACCCATGACGAAATCATGGAAAATATCGGCACCATAGCCAAAAGCGGAACTACCGCCTTTTTGGAAGTCCTTGAAAAATCAAAAAAAGAGAGTGCCTTCACTCCCGAATTGATTGGACAGTTCGGCGTAGGTTTCTACAGCGCCTTCATCGTGGCGGATGAGGTTACTTTGATCACCCGGGCAGCCGGGTCCGATACCGCCGTGAAGTGGTGGTCCCAAGGGGATGGTGAATACGCCATCGAAGATACCGAAAAAGAAGGCAGGGGTACCACGGTCATCCTCAAACTGCGCGAAAAGGAAGAGGGAGAAAAAGACTTCGCTGAAGAGTGGACCATCCGCGACATCATCAAACGACATTCCGATTTTATCTCCTATCCCATTGTCATGGATGTCGAACGCGAAGAGCCGGTGCTCGACGCCGAGGGCAAGCCCGTCAAAGAGGACCAGATACTGGACCAGGACGGTAAGCCCATCGGGCCGGAAAAGAATAAAACCATCCGGGTGACCAAGGAAGAAACCCTCAACTCCATGAAAGCCATCTGGGCCAGGGACAAAAAGGACATTTCAGACCAGGAGTACAACGAGTTTTACAAACATATCAGCCACGATTGGGAAGACCCCATGGAACGGCTGCACTTCAAGATGGAAGGGACCACCGAATACAGCGCCCTTTTATACATCCCCTCCCAGGCCCCCTTCGACCTCTTCAACGTGGACCGCAAACACGGCGTGAACCTTTATTCCAAGCGCGTCTTTATCATGGAAGACTGCAAGGAGCTCATTCCCGAGTACATGCGCTTTGTCAAGGGTGTGGTGGATGCGTCTGATCTCAATCTCAATGTAAGCCGCGAGATTCTTCAGCAGGATCGCCTGGTACGCAATATCCGCAAAAACATGCTTAAAAAGCTGTTCGACCTGTTGTCCAAGATGGAGGATGAAACATACGACAAATTCTATGACGCTTTCGGCCAGGTGCTCAAAGAGGGTGTTCACACCGATTTTGACAACCGGGAAAAAATATCCCATCTCATCCGTTATAAAACCACCCGTTCGGAAGACAAATGGGTCTCACTGAAGACCTACGTCGAGAATATGAAGGCGGACCAGAAAGAGATCTACTACATCACCGGTGACAATCTCTCCGCCCTGCTGAACAGTCCGCACCTGGAAAAGCTTAAGGAAAAGGAATACGAGGTGCTGCTGATGACCGATCCGGTGGATGAATGGGTGACCCAGTCCCTGCCCGAATATGAGGGCAAACCCTTCAAAAGTGCCGAAAAAGGTGACCTGGACCTGGATGACGTCGACGAAAAAAAGAAAGATGAATACAACTCCCTTTTCGAATTCATTAAATCCGAACTGGAGGAGAATGTTAAAGAAGTCAAGCCCTCAACCCGCTTGAAACATTCCGTATCATGCCTCTCCGGCAATGCGCAGGATATGAGTGCGTATATGGAAAAAATCCTCCAATCTTCCGGGCAGAGCCCGGAAAAGGCGAAACGTATTCTGGAATTGAACATGGAGCACCCTGCCCTGACTCAGTTCAAAACCCTGTTCGAAAAAGACCAGGAAGATTCCAGGCTGAAAGATTACAGCCATCTTATCTATGATATGGCCGTCATCAGCGAAGGGGGCAAAATTGACGACCCCGCCGATTTCAGCAAACGGGTGGGCGAACTCATGGCCGACGCCATGGCACAACCTGAATAGCTATCTTTTGAATATTATATGCCACGAGGCGCTAAGACTCTAAGAATACATATCATTTCTCTGAGTCTTCGCGTCTTAAGGTTTACTTGATTCACAGGCATATCATTTTGGTGCGCCTGCCCTGATGTCAGTCGCATCTCGCGGTTCCCAACCCACACCGCCCTTGAATCCAAATGCGCGGTAAATATAGTATTCTGACAGGGGAGCTTCGGTCTTGTGTTGAAAAAATGGAATGCCGGCCCGATAAATCGCTACCTTCTGCGGCGGCTCGACCGTTGCAAATACCTGGCGCAGCCTTTCCATGTATTCAGGGGAATCGCTACTGATCCCCACTGCATCCATCCCGATCAGATCCCGATCATCCCACCAGTAGTCATAAGCATTGGGCCTTCCCCAACGGTTGATACTGACGGTCTCGGGTTTCCCCGGCATATAAAAAGCCAGCGTGCTGGCATCCTGATACTTGAAAGCAAAGATGAAGGTGCTCTGAGGATCCGGCATGGATTGTTGCAGCACGTCTAATTTAAAACCCAGAATATCCCAGCCGGTTGTTTCTTCGCTCAGGCGATCCAGGCTTGACGGTATGGGCAAGACTGGATATACAAGATGCAACAGCACGAGCAATGTTAAACCATAGGATGTTACTGCGGCCCAAGGCCACATTTTTTTTATAAAAAAAAGCCAGCGCGACGGCTCGTCAAACCGTCTGCCGGCGGCCGCCGCCACAATAACGGCAGCACCAAGAAAACCGGGTGCCGCCCAGTTGCCTTCCACGCGGGTATGCAGACTCAAAAGGGCGAAGGCTGCTATCACCGGGAATGATGTGAAAAAGAGATAGGTCAGAACCCAGTGATGACCAGGATACGTTTTTTTGAGGGGCAGAAACCAGGCCATCAACAACAGAACAAAGCCCAGAGGGCTGAGAAGGGCGGCCTGCGATCCCACGAAGTCTCCGAAATAACGGAATTGGATCGCCCACTCCCGATCGGCACCACCCTTGTGGGCCACGTGGCGAAAAGTACTCCACCCGCTGTCTATATTCCAAATGATGACCGGCATGAACATAAGAATACCCAGAACAATGCCGGCATAGGGCCCGATTCCGGCCAGACGCCGGCGATATTGCGGGTGGAAAAGACCGAACGCAAAGGCCAGGGGCGGAAACAACACCATGGTGTATTTGCTCAACATGCCGAATCCGAACCAGGCGCCACCCAGCAGCCATTGTGAGAGCCTGCCGGTTTCATAGGCTGCAGCCACATGGTAGCAGGCGCCGGCCCATCCGGCGATTAGTAATCCATCCGGTGTAGCCAACAGCCCGGCGGCATTGAAACCTAGAATCGATTGGGTCAGGAGCGCCGTGTAAAAGGCGACCTGGGCACCGAACCATCTCTGGGCGGCCAGGGTGAGATAGAAGGATGCCACCGTAAGCGCGAGAACCGTCGGGAGTCTTACGGCGGTTTCGGTCTGCCCCAGAATCAGGGTGGCCAGTTTTATCGTCCAAGCGATCATGGGGGGATGGTCGTGGTAACCCAGAGACAGGTGTCGGCTCCACTGCCAGTAGTAGGCTTCATCCGGCACCAGTAAAAAAAGGCTGGAGTACAGAATCCGAAGCACCAGGCAACCCAGCAGAAGGGTCCATGCCATTATTACATAGGACCGATCGGAAGTTGAAACCATGGCCCTTGAATAATGCCGGGGGACTGCAAAGTCAAGGTGAAAAACCGGCCTTTTCGGGGGATGTGCCGTTCCTTGAAACGGATTACTATAAAATCGCAATCTTTGTTTTTAAGCCACCGGACATAATCATTACTGTTTTAAGGGGACAGAGCATTGGCTATCCACCCATATCATTACCTGGTCATAAATTTTCTGATACCGCTGGGCTACTATCTTCTGCGCTTCTACCTCTCCATGCTGAGAGTCAAGCACTTCAAACCTGTTGTCATGATCAGTCAGAGCAAGGACGGAGAGTTGGCGGCGAGGCTGGCTAAGCGACTGGGACTCATACCGGTACGAGGATCCAGTTCGAAAGGTGGAACGTCCGCTCTGGCAGCCGTCTCGGAAGCCCTGAAAAAGAATCTGGTCGCTATTCATATCGTGGACGGGCCCAGGGGACCCAGGGGCGTTGTCAAGCCCGGACTTATCAGCATAGCCCAGATATCCGGCGGCGTTATTCTGCCCATCATTGTGTCCGTTGAAAAGGCGTGGATGGCGGGGAGTTGGGATCGGTTTCTGATACCCAAACCCTTCAGCAAGGTAACCATTGAATGGGGTCAACCCTTTGCCGTGCCCCGCGGCTTGGATATAGATAGTTCTGAAGAACTTAGGGGGGCGATACAAAATAATCTTTCCGAGGGACATGCCGAGGCTGATCGGAATGCAGGTTGGGACCACCCCATTTGATCCGGGTTGTTTTCGGAAAATCCGACTGGAGGTAATCGTTTAAACCATGACCATAAAAACGTCAAACCCAATACTCTCATTTGTATGGCAATCTCATGAGATCACGCACTCCGTGGTCGACGCCGCTCGGCAGACGTCCGCCGGGGCTATCTTTGATGTCGGTACCGATCCTGGCGAAAACATCGCCAAAGCCCTTAACGTTTCAGGGGCAAAAGAAATTAGGATTCCCGTGGCAGACTTCATGTCGCCGGCACTTAATGAATTTCTCCGGACAAGCCATGTAAACACGCTTTGGATTGAATACTATCCGGCCCTTGCCGCCATTGCTCCCGAAGCGTTTCTCAAACGGCTGCACGCGTTGTCGCCCCGGGTCG
>JAFDAT010000300.1 GCA_019313725.1 Deltaproteobacteria bacterium | reverse complement strand
GGTTTTCCGCGAAGCGATTTATAAAATGTCTGCGTTTGTCCGCGTTTGTCTGCGGTTAAATAAACAATCTCTGCGTCCTCTGCGCCATCCAAGCTTACAGCAATCTGCACCTTGTACCCTAAACCTTAAACCTTGAACCTGTTCGTTTGCACCTTATACCCTACACCGTGAACCGTAAACCGTATACCTATCATAATTACACATTATCTAAAAATCCTAAGTCTTTAGATTGTGTGTGCTTGGTGCCGATGGAAAGGATTTCCGTGCCGTGCTCCTTGCTGTTCCTGAAATAGAGCCGCCCCTTGTAGGCAAAGATGATCTCCAGGGCCGTCTCCCGGTTTTTTTTGCCGAAAACCTTGCGTTTGATGGTCACCACCGCAGGGTCGTCATTGAGTTGGTGGATGACCTCCTCGGCCTTCAACTGCAGCTCCGTGGTCAAACCGGCAAACCCTTTAACGGCCCGATCGTTGACCACAAGGTTCTTGTACAGTGTTCTGAAGCGTTTTTGCACGATGGCGGCCGCTTTGTCTTTCTGTTTGTGGGTTTTCTTTTCCCCGCGTTCATATTGCTCTATTTTTTCTTCGAGGGCCTGGATTTCCTGTTGCTGATCTTTTTGCTGGACCACATTTTCATTCAACTTCTCCTCGAGGGAGACCATCTCTTCCAAAATTTCGTCTTCGCTCTGGAGTGCTTTTTCTTTTTCGTTCTCAAGCCTGTTTTTTACCTGGGCGATCTCCGCGGAAAGCGCCACCCGTTCCCGGTCCAAGGTGCCCAATCTCCCGGTGTATTCCTTTTCCAGGTTTACCAGTCTTGCAATCTCGGCCTCCCGCGCCGTAGCTTCGGTCTCGATTTTTTTTACGCTCGATCGGTAAAAAACAAACAGAACTGCCAGGGACATCAGAATATAGAGACCGAGGATGACATTGGACAGCGGGCGGTTGTGTTCGATGTTCAAATCGAGGCTGACCAATAGCCCTTCGTTCAACAGGCGGTAATTCTCTTCAGCCACCATATTGTTGGGTGACGGGAATGAAGCGCCCGGAATGTCTTCGTAAACCGCTGGGTATAGAATACTGTTCTCCCGGGTAGTAACCGTAGGCCGAACCTTCACCCCGATTGAAAACAGCGTCTTGGCCTGCAGGTATCGATCGATGTTGCGATTTATGGCGTCTTTGATTTTTAGGCTGCCCTGGAACAGTTGGGTCGTGTCGCCAATGTAGACCTCTTCAATCTCTTTTGCGCAGCGCGTCTGCAGCCGGACTTCCAATGTCTGCAGAGTCAGGATGTACAATACCGGCGGCAGGAGGATACAGATGATCAGTATTTTGAATGGAAAGTGCTTCATGTAAAGATAATCTCACCGCAGAGACGCAGAGGCCCAATATAAGTCCAAGCTGTTTATCCAACAGTTTGAGATAGGTTAAAATTTGTGCTTTATGAATGGCTAAAATTTGTTCGCACGCTTTAAGTTCTACGACTACCAAACCTTCAACCAACAGATCTAAGCGATAGCCACAATCCAATTGTTCGTTCTTATAGATAACCGGTATGGGCACTTGAGCTTTGAATTTAACGTTGCGAAGTCCCAACTCATGACACAAACAGGCTTCATAGGCGGATTCCAGCAATCCGGGCCCAATGGTTTTGTGAACTTCCATCGCAGCCCCAATTATTTCGCCGCTGACTTCGTTTATCTGTTTGAATTTCATTTGAATAAAACCTCTGCGTCCTCTGCGACTCTGCGGTTAATATCTAACTAATTGCCTAAAGCTCACCCAGAACGCTTCTGGCTTCATCGGCACCATCAAATTTATCACTCAGGCTCAACGCTTTTTCAAGCTGCGCCTTGGCCTTGGCTTTGTCGCCCTTTTTGTAGTAGGCCATACCCAGGTGGTAGTTTACCGTGGCATTGTCGGCCAACTTGACCAGGCTGTCGGTGAACTCGGCAATGGCGCTGTCGTAGAGCCCTTTGTGGTAGTAAATCCAGCCGATGGTATCCATGACACCTGGGTCCTTGGGCAGTTTTTCCTTGGCGATCCGGGCGTATTTCAAGGCTTCGTCAATTTTATGGCCTTGGTTCTCCCCCTGGTTTACCATGAGATAGGCCAGGTTGTTGGCGGCCGGTGCAAATTCCGGGTTGATCTCCAGGGCGGCACGATAGTGCTCTTCCGAAAGATCAAAACGTTTTTGCATGTCGTAGATCGTCCCCAGCATCATGTGGGGGCCTGTTTGTTTGGGATTCTTTTCCAGGATGGCCTGGTACTGGCCGATGGCTTTGTCTTCCCGGTTTTTGGACAGGTAGATCCGGGCCAGAGCATAATAGGAGCGCAGGTAGGTGGGATCCGCTGCCATACCGGTTTTAAAAGCAGCCTCGGCCTTGTCCGGCATTTTCTGGGCCAGGTAGATACTCCCCTTCAGATTGTGGATCACGGCCATTATCCTGGGGATGTCGTTCACCGCCTTTAACTGCGTATCGCACTTTTCCAAGGCAATGGTATACTGCTTCTGCTCCACGTGCAGCAGTACGATGCTGGTAAAGACATCCAGCAGATGCGGATTGATGGACAGGGCTTTTTCGAAACTGGCCATGGCCGGTGTATACTTTCTTTGAGCCTGATGCAGAAGCCCCATGCGATAGTAACCCGCCGGATTCTTGGGATCGTTTTTGATAAGGGCCTGAAAACGCACCCTTGCCTGGGCATAATCTTTCTGGAGCATGTGGACATTGCCCAGAAGCAGCGTGGCCTGGTAGTTTTCAGGAGCCCGTTTGAGTATGTCCTGGCATTCGTTTTTAGCCAGATCAAAATCCCGTTCCTTGAAATAAATATCAGCCAGCAGCAGCTTTGCCTTGATGTGCCTGGGGTTTAATTCCACCACCTTGGCCAGGGACGCCCTGGCCATATCACGGTCATTTTTTCCCAGGTAGGCCAGGCCAAGGAAATAATGCGCCCGACCTGACTTGGGCTCCTCTTCCACCAGTTGATTCAACATCTCGAGTGCCGGATCGAATTCACGTTTCAACACCAGCAGTTCGGCTTTCAGGAGCCGGGTGGGGAAATACCTGGGACGGTCTTTCAGAATCTTCTGAATAACCGCTTCGGCCTGGTCGATCTCGCGCTCCTTCAGGTGATACCTGGCCATGGTGTTCATGATCCGAATGTCGCCGGGCTGCATTTCCAGGGCTTTTTGGTACATGGACATGACCTTGTCCTTGCTGCCAGTGGTATCGTAAAAACCGGCGACAACCATGTAGGCCCTGATACTCTGCGGATCTTTCTGGATGGCCGTCAGGTAGGCTTCTTCGGCCTTTTTATTCAGTCTGCGTTGAAAATAGTAGTTGCCCTGGTGAAGATAGAGTTCCGCATTGTCCGGATGGGCGGCAATGGCCTCATTCAGGATAGCTTCCGCTTTTTTGAATTCCTTTTTGCGGGCATAAAAATTAAAGAGAACCAGCCGGGGTTTGATATCCAGGGGATCAACGGCCGCAGCCTTCAACAGCTGCTGTTCAGCCTGGTCTAAGTCTCCCCTGCTGGCGGATATCCTGGAAAGGCCCATGTAGGCGCGGGTCTGATTGGGCTCCAGCTGGAGAATCCGCTGAAACGTCTCTTCGGCGTCACCCACCTTTTTTTCCGTGAGCATGATCCCTGCCTGCAGAAACAGTCCATCAATGTTGTCAGGTTCTTGGGCAAGAATTGTTTCGATCCTTTTTTTGGCTTCTTCGTACTGTTTGCCCAGCATGTAGAAGGTGGCCAGCTTCAGCTGTGCATCGATATTCTCTTTATCCAGTTGCTCTACACGGGAATAGGCACCGAAGGCCCCCTGGGAATTACCGAGTTTCAGGTAGGTTTCCCCCAGTTTGAGCTGGGCTCTCACGTTTTTCGGATCGACCTGAACGGCATTTTTGAATTCTATCTCTGCGCTCTTGTATTGGTTTAATTTAATTAATTCATCTTTCTATAGGCTGTGTCGTGCGGTCCCAGCAGAACGAACTTGATGGTTTCATCGGGTCTCGCCCTACAATCAGAACAAAGAACAACGGCATCGTCCCCTTTTTTACGACAGGTGTAACAATAGAGATATATAATGATGTAATTTCTTTTAACCGGACATGAATAAAAGCCTTGCAAGTTTCCTTTCAGGGGTTCCCCGATCGTCGAGGGGTTATCTAAAATCATGTCCACTTTTCTTTGAACTATTTTTCTAATAGATGAATGCTTTTTGAATGCCCGGATAAACGCATCTTCAAACATAGCTTCGATCATTTACCGAATACCTCATTATATGAGTGCCACTCTGCAGAGCCATCCCGGAGTTTCAGTTGAACTTCCGCCATTGCTTCATGGAAAACCGGATTTGCAAGAATATTTTCAATTGCGTCACCTTCAATCCGACGCTTGATGGACAAAAAGTATTGATTTACGATTTCAGCAACGGTCGTTCTGTTTTCAACGGCAAACAGTCTGATAAACTCGGCAAGATCTTCATCCGTACTGATATTTATACGTGTTTTTGACATGAATTATCCCTCCTGAATACATAATGTTCCTATATTACATACTATAGGAACATCTTCAAGCTAAAACAATTGCCTTAAAATATAACATTTACCAATTTGACATTGACTTTGCTTAGGGTTTGCGCAGAAATAAGTTCGCAGATTTTCAGAGTTCAGGCGCCCGTTCAGCAAGGCGCGAAAATGTTAGAATATCAAGCATATTTCGAGTTTTTGCAACGCTGCTGAGCGGGATGGATGGGCGCTGAAAATGTGAAGTTATTTTTTCGCGAGCCCTTAATAACAGTACTGTTGTGATTTATCCGGATAATCCACAATAGAGTTGTGCCTATTCGGCATTCGATGTTGGACATTCGGTGTTCACCTTTTCCGGTTCACCCGGGTATCGATAATATCCAGTTAATCCTGTAGATCCTGTCTAAGAATATACGCTCTGCGCCGTCTGTGCTTCACCTGCATCCTTATGGCGCCCAACCCGAAAATACCAAGCACAGCCACAACAAGCCATGAGATTGTCCTGCCAGGCGGCATGTCCGCACCGGAACTTTGGATAAAGCACGTGGCTACATCTTCGCCTGATGCCTGTTCTGCGGGCGTATTGGGCGAACCGGGTAAATCCGGGGCATCGGGGGATGGTGGTGGACTTTCCAGAATAAAATTATACTCCAGCGATGGGTTCAGGTCGGTGTTCGATGCTGCATGGTTGTTACCGGATGCATCCACGGAGCTCACGCGCACGTAGTAGATGCGGTCCACCAACAGATTTGTCAGGGTAACACTGTGGGCGCGCACCATCTCGGCATCGTTTTCACTGAAAGCGTACCCCCCCCAGCCCTGGCCGATGACATCGTACTGTACCTGACTGTTGCCGGGCTCATCGGGTGTTGTCCAGGTCACGACAGCGCTCATTGTCGCTACGTTGACGACAATACTCACATCACCGGCGATCTGAGGCGCCTCCGTGTCCGGGAATACATTGGTGGTGAAGCTGCCCTCGATATAAGGGTTAGTGGGAGGGCTGGGGTTATACGTTGGACCATTGCCGTTGGCGTCTGTGGATGCTATTCTGAATACATAATGGGTGCCGGGCTGCAGGTTGGTAATGGTAACACTGTGCTCGTTCTGCATGTCCGCGTCGCTCTCGGCATAGGGGTAACTGCCCCATTCGCTGCTGATCGTCCCGTACTGCACCAGGCTGTTGGCGGGCTCATCCGTGATCCAGGTAATGAGCGCTGTGGTGTCGGTGGCAAAGGACATGAACACATTGGAAATCACCGGAGCGACCGTGTCCGCTTCGGCCTCAGTCGTGAAACTGCTGACAACAGAGGGATTGGTGGCATTGGGATTGACCAGCGGGCCGTTGCCGGCCGCATCCTGGGATCCCACCGCAAAATGGTAGCGGGTCGATGGCGCGAGGTCGGTCAGGGTCACGCTGTGCTTCGTGGTCATGGTACCGTCTGAGGTGCTGGAAGTCAGATCCGACCAGGTAGCACCGCTGAGACCATACTGCACCAGGCTGTTGGAGGGTTCGTCGGTTTCCCAGGTGATGATGGCGGAATCGATGTCCATTGCTGCCACTTCCGGTCCCTTGATGATTTGCGGTGCTTCATTGTCCGGATCGGCCAGAGTTGTGAACATCTCTTCGGAAAAGGGGTTGTTGGTTTCGGCGGGATCGGTGCTGGGACCGTTGCCGGCCGCGTCCGTGGACCCCACCCTGAAATAGTAGCGGATTTCCGGATCGAGATTGTTCAGAACAACCGTGTGGGTGGTGTCCGGATTGCTGTCGATGACCACGTGGGCATAGTCCTCCCAGGCCATTTCTATGGTGTCAAAACGGACTTCGCCATTGGCAGGTTCGTCCGTCTGCCACTGGATGGTAACCGAGGTGTTGGTGATACCCGTCACCGTGGGCGGCACCGTCACCCGGGGCCGTTCGTCGTCAACTTCTACATCGGTACTGAAACCGACTTCCTGGGACAGGGCCGGCCCGTTGCCCAGGGCATCGGTGGAACCGACCATGACAAAGTAATCGGTGTCGGGCGTCAGGTTGGTAAGGGTTATTTCATGACTTTCGGTCAGAACAGCGCTGTTCAGGGACGAGGGATAGCTGTTCCAGGTGTCGTTGGGGTCGGTGCCGTAGCGCACCAGGCTGGTGGATTCCTCGTCCGTGGACCAGGCGATTACCGCCGTGGTGTCGGTTTTACCGGTTACCGTGGGCGGTACGTCGAACTGGGGTTCAAAAGTGTCCGGGATCTGCTCGGTAAGAAAGCCTAATTGGGAGAATACGGTGGGCCCGTTGCCGGCAGCGTCAAAGATACCGACCTGATAAAAATAGGGGGTGTCGGGCATCAGCCCTGTCAGGGTAACGCTGTGCTGGGTCTTTAAAATGATCTCGTCTTTGATATTGGCGTAGTCGTCCCAGCTGCGGCTGACCGTATCGTACTGCACCGAACTGCTGCACGTTTCGTTCGTTCGCCAGGTGATGGTTGCCGTGGTGTCGGTAACGTTGACCGTGGGCGGCGAATCGAACTCAGGATCCGTCGTGTCGGGTGTTGCCAGGGTGGTAAAGCTTTTTCCCGTGGAAACAGTGGGCCCGATGCCATCGTCATCCGTGCTTTCCACCCGAAAATAATAGGGGGTCTCGGAGTTGAGGGCTGTCAGAACAACGATGTGATTTTTGACATCGGTGGCCACCGCTACAAACTGGCCGTACGCCGGCGTAAGCCCGTATCTCACCACGCTGTCGGAAAATTCATCGGTCACCCAGGTGATGGTGGCGCGTCGGTCTTCCACCTCCATGTCGATGGTGGCTTCATCGATCACCGGTGGCGTGTTGTCAGGTGTTATCAGGGTGGTGAAGTCCTGTTCAATGGAAATCACCGGCCCGTTACCACTGGTGTCAGTGGCCTCAACCTGAAAATAATAGGTTGTATTGCCGGCCAGGTTGGTCAGTATTACCGTGCGATTCCCGGTGCCGAAATCTAAGACAGACGCGCTCAATGCGCCGCTGGCCGTACCGTAGCGCAGAACAGTGTTGCACAATTCATTCACGTTCCAGGAGATGTTGGCACTGGTGGCGCTTTCGACATTATGTACCGGCAGGGTGAGCTGCGGGTCTGTGGTGTCGGGCTCAAATGACGTCTTGAAGGCTTTTTCGCTGGACAGGAGCACGTTGCCGGCCGCGTCCGTCGCTCTCACCCGATAATAATAGGACGTCGCCGGGGTCAGACCGTTGATCACCATGCTGTGGTCGATCAGAAAATCGTTGTTCTGCAGCTGCCCCTGTTGCTGTTCTTCCTCGGGCAGGCTTTGGTCGGCAGTGCGGTATTCCAGAACACTTTTCGTTGCATCATTGGTGGACCACATGATCGTTGCCGATGTATTGGTTACGTCCGTGGCGCCAGGGCCGGCCGTGAATGAGGATGTGGCTGTGTCCAATATGCCCACGGCAATCGGAGACCGCTTGCCATTCGAGTCGGCAACCAGTTCCACCTCACCCTCGGGAATTCCGGTAAAATCAAGTCCGCTTGCTGTCCAGGCACCGTACTGATCTGCCGTGGCGGATCCCATAGGAGTGGCCGCCCCCGACAGGTAGATGTTGACCGCCGCGCCCGCTTCGGCCCACCCGGAAAGATCAAAGGATGTGTAGTTATTCTCGGTAATGATGAAATCATCGATCATGGGTCCATAGCACAGCTGGTTGGAGTAATCGCTTTCATAACCTTCATCATCGATGGCCGTGACCACGAAACAGACAATGTCGTCCGGGCTGACCTCCGGGATATCATAGGCGATGTTATCCACCGTGGCTGGATACACCAGGCCGCCGCCGGGCACAGGTTTCATCCGAACATCAGGCGCCAACGGATCATCATACTCCCTGGACACATAACTCCAGTAGATCCGGTAGAAGTCCACTTCGTCATTGGCGTGGTTTGCCGTCCACTGAAAGTTAAAAAGATGGGCAAAACTGGAAGAAACACCGTACGGCAAAAACAGCGTGGCCGTCAGTACCAACACCATGTATGTGAGGTAACGAATTGAGCGTTTCATTTTAAAGCCCCTATAACAGCTTGTACCCATATAAAAGCTTGTACCAAGCTTTTATTCCAGTGATCTAAAATTATAAGTGATCTAAAGTTGATGAATCGCTACGCTCTGCCATTTATAAAAAAGATAGAATTCCTTAACTTTAGTCACTTTAGTTCACTTTAGCCCACTTTAGGCACTCATATGTTATGGTGTAGATACTCCCTTCCAGGGAGCATTCAGTGCCGGGCCCTCTGGACTCGGGTATCTACTATACGCGGCTGCACCGCTATTTTACTCATCCAGATTAAACTTTTTTAATAGCCTATTAAAATATTTAATACCCGATGAACCCTGCCCAGCATTTTCAGCCTGGCCTACCCGGCGGTTACCGGACATACCGGGACTACAAATTTTATTGCTTATATTAGATAGTTAATGCCAGCTGCAACAGTTGCTCA
>JAFDAT010000299.1 GCA_019313725.1 Deltaproteobacteria bacterium | reverse complement strand
AGAATAGGAAAGACAACCCTTCTAAAACAATTAGTGGGGGAACTGAACGCAAACAGGGTCCCGGCTAAAAGGATATGCTACTTCCAGTTTGACCGGGATCTTATTTTAAAACATGATAACGTCTTAGAGAAAGTATTGGATGCCTATCTCCTGGATTTTCTTGATGAATCCATTGGGCGAATAAGGGAGAAGGCGTACATTTTTTTAGATGAAATTCAGCTTGTTCCCCGCTGGTCCGACATCGTTAAACGGTATTTAGATCGAGATCCCGCGCTTACTTTTGTGGTTTCCGGGTCATCCTCTTTGCTGCTGGAATCGGAATCAGCAGAAAGCTTGGCCGGGCGGCTTGACATGCTGCGCCTGTCTCCACCTGATTTCAGGGATTACATGACGATCAATGGACTTGAACCACCGCCTGAGTTTAAAATTGATCCTGGCTTGCGAAAGATTCCCACAGAAACAGCCCTTTATTACGGGGCGAACAGGGCCCGTCTTGCCAGGGCATATCTCGACTATTTGAGGTGGGGTGGCTTTCCCCAGTTAAAAGAGGTCGATGATGAGGAATCCAGACGTCGATATATTAAAGAGGTGGTTGTAGAAAAAATATTGAGATACGATCTTCCTGCCCGTTTTGGGGGTGAAAATCCTATTGATCTGGAAATGCTTTATGGAATCTACGCCGGTGAATATGGGCAAATAGTAGAATACAACACCCTTGCCAGGGACGTCAGGATTTCCGTAGGCCGATTAAAGAGGCTTACTGAGGCATTGATGGCCGGATATCTTGTACAATACTGTTTTAACTATACACGCTCCAAAAGAAAGTCTGGAAGGACAGGGAAAAAAATATATCTGAGTACGCCCTCCCTTGCCGCACACCGCTATGGGCCTCTGGATACTTTTCCCGAAATATTAGGGAGGATTGTAGAAAATGATCTGTTTCTTCGTCTGAGAGAGATGGATGAAAACCTGACATTCTGGAGGGTTGGCAGGCAGGAAATTGATTTTATGTTTCATGTGCAGGATGTGGTGTTCCCGGTGGAATGTAAAACCGGGCGTTTAAGATCCAATGATACCCGTTTAATCCGGTCTGTATCAGAAAAGTGGGGGGCGCCCTTTTCAGTGATGGTTACATACGATACTTTTGATTTTTCCGACCTATCGATTCTGCGTGTGCCGGCCTTCATGCTATAGACACTTTTGGGATTTAGGGATTTAGGAATTGAAGGATTTAGAAATTGAGACATGAATTAATATTTCTTGTTTTGGTCTTTTAATCCCTAAATTCCTCAATTCCCAATCCCTCAATTTCTACCCCAGCAACCAGCAACGAGTAACGAGCAACCAGCAACGAGAAACGAGAAACGAACATGGCTTCTATCCTAATTATTGATGATGACAAGAGTATTTGCAAAATGCTGTGCCGCCTGTTTCGACACATGGCACACGACGCCACCTATGCCCTGACCCTTGGAGACGGAATCAAAGCGGCTTCATCGGGGACATTTGATGTGGTTTATCTTGATGTGCACCTGCCCGATGGAAATGGATTGGAGGCGTTGCCGATAATACGACGCGTCTCTTCATCGCCTGAAGTCGTTATCATTACCGGCGGCGGAGATCCTGATGGCGCTGAACTGGCAATAAAGAGCGGTGCCTGGGATTACATGAGAAAGCCGCCGTCCATGGATGGGCTGACCTTGCAATTGACTCGTCTTCTCCAGTATCGCAAAGAAAAATCAGATAAAAAACCGGCGATAATACTGAAAAGAGAAGAAATTATCGGGTCCAGCCCTCAACTGGAAGCCTGTCTTGAACTTGTCGCCCAAACTGCCAACAGTGACCTCAGCGTGCTCATAACCGGGGAGACGGGGACCGGCAAGGAGATCTTTGCAACGGCCATCCATAAAAACAGTCACCGGGCCGATAAAAGATATGTGGTGGTCGATTGCGCATCACTTCCTGAAACCCTTGTGGGGAGTATGCTGTTCGGGCATAAAAAGGGGGCCTTCACCGGTGCTGAAAAGACCCGGGTGGGGTTGATCAAGGAAGCGGACGGCGGCACTCTTTTCCTGGACGAAGTTGGGGAACTCCCCTTGGCGGTCCAGAAAGATTTTTTGCGCGTTCTGCAGGTAAACCGGCTCAGACTCTGGGAAGCGACAAAGAGATCGAAAGCAATTTTCGGCTGGTTTCCGCTACTAACCGGGATCTGAAGGAAATGGTGCAATCCGGCCAGTTCCGTAAGGATCTGTTTTTTCGGCTTCGGTCTGCCACCATCGCCCTACCCCCCCTGAGGATCCGTCCCAAGGACATCAAGGACCTTGCCGTGCATTACGTAGCTAAATTCTGTGATCGATACGAAGTTGAGACCAAGGGTTTTTCGTCTGATTTTTTTGAAACCCTGGCATCCTATGACTGGCCGGGAAATGTTCGGGAGCTGATTCATACCGTAGAACGAGTTCTCGCAACGGCCAGGCTTGAACCGACGCTGTTTCCCCGGCATCTGCCCACCCACATTCGTGTGCAAAAAGCCCGTGCCTTGGCCGGCAAGACCCAAACAGCGGTTGAAAAACCAAAGCTTGGCGCCCTATCCGTCCCTATTCTTCCCCCCCTCCAGGAAGTTCGGGAGGCCGCTCTGGCAAAGACCGAAGAACGATATCTCCAGGATCTCATGCAGATCACCGGTGGCACGATTAAAGAGGCCTGTCGCATTTCCGGAATTTCCCGATCCCGCTTGTATCATCTGCTGCAGAAGTATGAAGTCGGCCGGTTATAGGGATTTAGGGATTTATGACAACGCATTAAGGACATCTCTCAGATGGGTCACCGTAACCCCGGGTTGGAGCGGGTAGGACTCTCGCACTGGCGCAACAATCCAGGTATGCTCAGGCTTCAGTACCTCCAGGGTGTCTGAAAATCCGCGAGAGACTTTTGGGGACATTGATGCCTTGAACTCAAAGGCCAATCGCCTTTTGCCGCGTTCAAGGACAAGGTCGATTTCCTCTCCTGATGAGGTCCGGTAGAAACTTGCCCGGTACGCAGGCCTCATGGCCAGGATCTGTTCGAGACAGAACCCTTCCCAGGATGCTCCGACGACCGGATGACCAAGGAGGTCTTCCAGACTGTCAATTTCAAGCAAAGTGTGCAGGATACCGGAATCACGCAGGTAAATTTTATGAGATTTAACAAGACGTTTCTTGATGTTTGCCTCATAGGGCGGCAAGGCGCGAACCATATAGGTTTGGGTCAGTATTTCAAGGTATCTTTTTATTGTAGGATGTGTGACGCCTAAGGCCTGTCCGAGCTTTGAGTTGTTCATAAGCTGACCATGGTAATGGGCAAGCATTGTCCAGAACCTTCTCATGGTTGTTGAGGGTATCGTAAAACCGAATTGCGGGATATCACGTTCGAGAAAGGTCCTGATAAAATCCTCTCTCCAGGTAATGCTGAGGGTGTCGGACCGGGCAAGAACTGCTTCGGGAAAACCGCCCCGGAACCATAATTCGGTCGGATCCTCATATCGGGTTGGGGCTGTGGCAGCCAGTTCATCATATGTAAATGGGGTTAGCTCAATATAATGAATACGACCGGCCAGAGTTTCAGAGCTGCGCCGTATCAGGTCCTGCGAGGCCGAACCGAGAAGGAAAAAAGCCCCCGGTTTTCTGTTTTCGTCTACTGCGACACGAAGTACGGGAAAGAGTTCAGGGCCCATTTGAACCTCGTCGATGCAAATGAGCTTCTCTTTTTGGCTATGGAAAAAAAACTCAGGATCATAAAGCTTGCGAAAGTCTGAAGGTCTTTCCAGATCCAGAAAAACCGTATCTTCTCTCCCGTTGACAATATGCCTCGCCAGGGTGGATTTTCCGCACTGACGGGGGCCGAGCAGTGCTGTCACGGGAAACGAATGCAAGGAGGACCTAATTTCTTTTTCCAATCGTCGCGGGACATATCCTTTCAAATTGAAACCCATACATTCAATTTACAAAGATATCGACATTTGTCAAGTCTATAATCTCTCAATTTCACAATACTCCAATTTTCAATAACGAGCAACGTCCTACCCAACAGGACCAAGTCCTGAAACACAGGACAAATCCCATTCCACAGGACACTTTTCCCCGTTCACACCTGCCACGAAATCCACTATAACCTACTGAAATAAATATATTTCAGTCTATGCTCATGAAGTGGCATGTTTCTTGAGTATTGTTTCCAATAACAGGATAATATTTGAGAGGGTGCGGCAATGGATGTGATTTTTTATCTACCGCTATCTAAAATGAGCAAAAACAGTTTTAAACGATTCGGCCTTTTTTTTCTGTTTGTGATTCTCCTCGGTATCCCTGTTTCTGGAAACGCCGATAGCAGCATTGCCACAACCGGAAAATCCGTCCAAGCCAGTATCACATTTCGAGTGATTATCCCTGCCGTCTTTTCTTTGCAAGTCGGCGATATTACAGCCCCTGATCAGACCAAACTGTCAAAAAATATAGAAAAAATCTCCCTAACCACCTCCCAATCAGGTCAATATTTTCACATTTATTCAAACCAAAATATCACACCACAACAAACACAGGGTGGCCCCCGATTATATATCCTCTGCTCACCCTAACAATAAAATTTCAAAAAAATTAAGACAACTTTTACTTTCTCGGTATCTTCTGCTTCCGTTCTCACAGGTGTGATAAATCAGCGACCCCCAGCAGAGCCGGGGGTATGAGGAAGGCCCCTCGAAGGGGCCATGCTCTGCCGGTGATCGCTGATTCACTCCCTTTTTAAGCCTCCGGCTTAGCACCATTGAAGGCTTTGATTACATTGCAATCCTCACCGGATCGGTAGAACCTTTTCAATTCTCACCGGCAGAGCCGGTGGCTTAA
>JAFDAT010000298.1 GCA_019313725.1 Deltaproteobacteria bacterium | reverse complement strand
AAATTCGGTTTTCTGATCTCAGCCCTGGAATCGGGCGCACCGCCCCACGGGGGCATTGCCTTCGGGTTCGACCGCTTGGTCATGCTCATGTGCGGCCAGTCGTCCATACGCGACGTCATTGCCTTCCCCAAGACGCAACGGGCCGCGTGCCTGTTGACAAGCGCGCCTTCGGAGACCACGAAAAGCCAACTGGATGAGCTGTATTTGAAGGTCAAGCCAATCATTACCTAATAATGAACATCATCACAACGATAGTACCCATCTTCGCCATCATCATCCTGGGATGGGTTTCGCATCGCAAGGGGTTCATTCCGTCGGAATTTATCGGTCCGGCCAACAGCCTGGTCTTCTACATGGCCATTCCGGCCATGGTGTTCAATGCTGTCGCCAAGGCATCCCTGCGAACGCATTTCGACCTGTCCGTACTTCTTCTGACCCTTTGTGCGGTGGTTGCGGGGTATGCGATGGCGTGGGCATCCGGTGCTTTGAAAAGGCTGAAAGGCGGGCAACTGGGGACCTATATTCAAAGCGGGTTCCACGGCAACCTGGGCTATATCGGTCTGGCCGTGGCTTACTACTACCTCGGGGAAGAGGGGTTTGTAAAAACCAGCATTTTGCTCGGGGCCATGATGATCCTGCAGAACTTCCTTTCCGTTCTGGCGCTGACGCTGAACTCAGACAAGAATTCAGGTAAAAGAGACTGGGCGGTTCTGCTGCGCAAGATCGTGGGCAATCCGGTCATCGTATCCGCCCTGGTTGGGATTGTTTTCTCCCTGGCGGAAATTCCCGTGCCGCTGGTTGTCGAGAGAAGCCTGGATATTTTAAGCGGGCTTGCACTCCCCATGGCCCTGCTGATCATCGGCGGCTCCATTTCATTTGACCTTATCCGCCACCATATGCGCCTGGTTTTTTCGACCATGGCCATCAAGCTTGTATTCCTTCCCGGGTTGGGGTTCGCACTTTATCGCCTCTTTGGCCTTTCCGCTCAGGAATTTTTACCCGGCCTTATTTTGCTGGCATCGCCTGCCGCTACCATTTCCTATGTCATGGCCAAAGAAATGGGCGGGGACCCCGATTTTGCAGCGGCTTCCATCTCTGCCAGCACGCTGCTCTCATCCATCACCTATACAATCTGGCTTAATCTGGCCGCTTAAGAGGTAACATCGAAGGCTGGCCTCGCGCAATTATTTACCTTGTGTTTTATTCATAATATGCTAATATTAACCTTGTAGATACTGCATAAAGTGATTTTTTAGAGGGGCTAAGAATGACAGTGCACATAATAAGGGATATTGATCCGGAACTGGTCAAGTGGAAAGAGAGTCGTTCACGACGTCCTCTCCTGGTAAGGGGCGCGCGTCAGGTTGGAAAGACACATTCCATAATCGAATTCGCAAGAGCAGCATTTGAAAACCATGTGACAGTGAATTTTGAAGAGCGACCTGAATTTTCCATGTGTTTTCAATCTCTTAATGTAAAAGAAATCATAGAAAAAATTTCCATTCTGTCCGGATCCGAGATTACGACCGGGAAAACCCTTCTTTTTTTGGACGAAATTCAAGAATGTCCGCAATCCATAGTAGCGTTGCGCTATTTTTATGAAAAAGTTCCTGAACTGCACGTTATTGCAGCAGGTTCTCTGGTTGAATTTGCATTTAAGAGCAACGAATTCAGGATGCCTGTGGGACGCATAACTTTTCTTTTTATGGGCCCGCTTTCATTTGATGAATTCCTGGGAGCTCTGGGATTTGACAAACTCAGGCAATACTTGGCAAGCGTAAACATTGGCTCAGGCATCGACCCGTTGTATGACAAGGAACTTGAGAAACTTCTTAGAAAGTACCTGATTATTGGTGGTATGCCGGGAGTTGTTTCAGAATATTTGAAAGACATTTCTCCTGAAGAAATCAAAATGGTTCAGACATCCATTATCAAAACGTATCAAGCAGATTTTTCCAAATATTCATCGACCGCCAAACACAAGTATCTTAAAGATGTTTTCATGTCAGCGCCGCGTATGGTTGGAGAGAGGTATAAGTATTCCAACGTCAACCCGAATGTACAGTCCCGTGATTTAAAAGATGCCCTTCAGCTTTTGGAAGAAGCTCAGTGTTTGAACAGGGTGATACATTCGTCAGGACATGGGGTCCCTCTTGGTGCCCAAACAAATGAAAAGAAATTCAAGATATTGTTTCTTGATGTTGGCCTGATGCAAAGATCGCTCGGATTAGGTGTCGAATTGATGTTTCACGACCCTCTCTTGACTGCAAATTTGGGCGGTGTCATAGAACAGTATATCGGCCAGGATCTCCTTGCAGCGATTGATTGGTATGAGGAGAGAAACATGTATTTCTGGGCAAGGGACGCAAAAAGTAGTAGTGCCGAAGTTGACTACCTTGTGACATCAGGATCAACTGTTTATCCAGTGGAGGTTAAGTCCGGAAAAACCGGAACGCTGAAAAGCATGCGCCTTTTTCTAAAAGAACACCCTTCCTGTCCGTTCGGGATTCGCTTTTCCATGCAAAAGCTTTCATTTTACGATAGGATTCTTTCAATTCCTCTGTATATGGTCAAGCATTGGAAGCGTATTGTAAAATCAGTAGTTTGATAGGGGCGAAGGAAAGGATAAAATTGGAGGTTGGATGTGTAGATTAGGAAAAAAATCTAAACCCATGAAGCAGTCAAAATTTCGGGATTTTGAAGATGATAATCATCACTGTTTGTGTGATTTGAACTTCGGCCATATTTATCGTTCTATAATTTTTTCAGAAAACTGAAAAATTGATGAAATCAACACCTCTGAAAAGCACTAGCCGATAGTTGATTTGATCATTTCTGATGTGATTTTAATATCTTAGACTCATACAGTCTTATCATCCAGCAATCCTCTGAAATTGATCAAAGCTTCACTTTTTGAATGGACTATACTCTTATAACTTGAATTTGAAATCTTCATTTTGTGCAATGAGTTATAAAATCAGTTTGAAAGCATTGAATCCGAACCTGATCATCAAAGGAAACTTCGATTATCAAGTTCAAAATTCGTATTTCAGGCAACTTTTACAAACGCTTCTTATGGCCCGATCGTTGGCCGTGGTTTATCAAGTATGGTCAGCTGATTGACATCTGATAGTACGGCTGTTTTCATTGGCACACCTTCAATAGATTCGTGTTTAACGCTAATAAATTCTAAGTGTTCTTTGTGCCTTTATGGGTCGGTATCTATTGGATATGAGCACTTCTGGTTTGCTGAATCGAGTATGCAGTGCAGCAGGACATTGCACCCGGCATTTCCTGCTCCATACCCTTTTGAGAGCATATTAAAGCCAGGAAGATCAGGATTGGCTCCCGGTGACAAAAGTTGTTGAAATGGAACATGATTAATTTATTGTTGATCGGTCTGGAGATTTGTTAATATACTACAATGAACCGGGTGGTTTAAAAACCACTCCGAGATTGACGTTGGTAAAGGGCGGTTACCTAATAATAACTAAATGTTAGCTGTTATTTAATGACACTTTGATAATATGATTAGAGACAACGACAAGCTTTATGATCTGACAGATACCAACTCTCCAACTGAATCTCTATCTGAGATAAAAAATATCCTGCTCCTGATCGATCCTCTCCCGGACCCGTTGCCTATCGAAAAGATATTCGCGGATGTTATCCGTCTTTTCAAAGGAGAATTTCCAGGATACCGGGCCAGCAATACAAAATATCATAACTTTGAGCATACCTGTTCAACCGCTCTTGCTTCTGCAAGACTCATTCATGGTTTACATGTCCAGGGACAGGGTTTTTCTCCAAGGATTGTTCAGCTCTGTCTGATTGGGGCGCTTTTTCATGATACGGGCCTGATCCAGACCGAGGAAGAATTGAAGGGTACCGGGGCTCAGTTCACCATCGGGCATGAGGATCGCTCAATTTCTGTCATGGAAAAATATCTCACCGAAAACGGCTATTCGCAGGAGGCCATTCGCGACTGCGGCCATATTATCAAATGTACTGAGCTCTTCTTTCCCATAGAAAATATACCTTTCGAAACTGAAGAGGTCAGGACCATGGGCAAGGTTCTTGGAACCGCCGACTTGGTTGCCCAGATGGCAGACAAGAATTACCAGGAAAAATTGCCTTTGCTTTTCCTGGAGTTCCAGGAGGCCGGGATGGAAGGGTTTGAGTCCCCCCTGGAGCTTTTCAAGAATACAGAGGAGTTCTATCGTTCTGTAGCACGCAAAAGGATGGCCGGTGTACTGGGAGGGGTTTCTTCAGCAGCTCTATATCATTTCAGGGAGAGATGGAAAATAAACAACGATCTATATGAAGAATCAATCAAGTACAACTTAAGACAAATGAAAGAAACTGTCATGGAGTCTCTTCTGCAGCTCTCCATCATTTCAGGGAGAGATGGATAATAGGCAATAATCTTTATGCGGAATCAATATCCAATCAATTACTGGAAAACATATGCTGTACAGGTTGGATCCCGAAAGCTGCAGGGTGGTAGGTCTCGATAATTTCCCTTACGTATTTGTCTGTTTCGGGGTCGCGTTCGTCTAGGTTAATAATTTCCCTTTTTTTATAACGGCCTTCCTCCTCTTTTTCCAGGACACAACCTAACGGCCTTTTGGAAAAATGCCTGCTGGGCGAACTGACAACCAAAGCCAGTTCGTCCGTGTCAAGCCTTAATAGGCTGCCGACCGGGTATACCCCAAGAATATTAATGAAAACCTTGATGAGGATGGGATCAAAGTCTTTTCCGGCATGATCAAACATGTAGCCCAGGGCGCGGTCCGGACTCATCAGAGATTTCCTGTAGGACCGCGATGATGTTAAAGTATCATATTTATCTGCAATGGAAATAATCTTCCCAAAGAGGGTTAACGGGTTT
>JAFDAT010000297.1 GCA_019313725.1 Deltaproteobacteria bacterium | reverse complement strand
CATGGCATGCAGGAAACTGCTGAAATACTGAAGGTGCCGCTGGCCGAAACCGGGTTTGCGCAAAAAGCCGATGCAGGCGGCTTGGCTTCTGAAAAGGGCGTTTTTACGGCAGGCTCCGTTACCGGGCCCATGAGCATCTCTGAATCCATTGCCGATGCCGGTAAAACTGCTTTTGAGGTGGCCAAGTATCTTGGGGTTTAACAGAAATAATATCAATCATGAAATGATCGAAAGGACTAACTTTGGATGCAAAAACGCTGATTTTGGGCTGCAGTCGCGAGGCTCTGAAAATCACCGAAGAATTGCTGTCGTCGGATGGAGAGGTTATCGTGGCAACACCCGGCAATGCCGGTGATGCAGGACTGTTTGACGGGTTGGACACCGCAAGGGAGGCAGGTCGACTGGAGATACTGCCGGTTGCCGGCTCTTTTTCCGGCAGCGGATCGGTGGGCCGTTTTAATGTGACCTTCACCGGGAACGGCGAGTCTATTGCCCGGTCTGTTTCCAGCATCGTTATCGTCGATGACGTGGAGCGAAACCCCAATTTTTCGCTTTATGGTGTTGCACCGTCGCGCGATGTGGTTTCGCTTTCTCAAATCCATGAATTGTTCAAGTCCGATTCGGGTTTTGAAAAAAGTATTCCGGAGGGGCAGAGAATTGCTTTCCTTACGGGGCTGGTAGAAGAAAGTAATCCTTTCATCACTGCAGAAGTCATGCAGTGTGCACTCACACTGCAGCGGGAATACAAGCGGCAGACTTATATATTGACCGGCAATCTCAAGGTCGCTGGAAATGGTCTGGAAGCCCTTTACCGGCAATCCAAGGAGGCCGGTGTTGTCTACATGAAGTTCACGGATACGGTGCCCGATATTATCGTCGATAAGAACAACAAGATCAGCATAAGCTATGTCGATGAAATCATACGCGAAAAATTTGAGTTGGACCCGGATGTCCTGGTTGTTGACGAAACCCTTCAGACGTCTGTCTTTTCGCGGGAACTGGCGAGCGAACTGGAAATCGAAACCGGGCCGGATGGATTTGTTCAGTCCGATAACGTTCACCGGGTCCCGGTGTTCACCAACCGGAAAGGTATTTTCGTTGCCGGATTTTCAAAGAGTGTTCAAACCGAAGGTGAAAGGCAGGCAGATACCGGCAGTACTGCGCTTGCCGTTCTCAACCTCTACAAAAAGCCGCCAGAGGAGCAGACCGGAAAGGCCGAAATCAACTTTACCGGGCAATGTGTCCGGTGCCTGACCTGTTTCCGCGTCTGTCCGTACGGCGCCATATCCTTGAATTCAAAGGTTGCGGTTGATCTGCAGGCTTGCGAGGGCTGCGGCATCTGTGCGGCCGAATGTCCTCGATTCGCCATCAAGATCAGCGTGCCCGCTGGTGGCAGCGTTTCAGACAGGATACCGGCCGGCATAAAAATAACCGACACAGACGAATTCAAATCATCCATAACGGCCTTTTGTTGCAGTCGATCCGCCAAGGGTGCGGGTGATCTGGCGGCTTGCATGGGGTATTCTCTGCCCGCAGGCCTGCAAATCGTCGAAGTACCCTGCGCCGGCAGCATATCGCTGGACCATCTTTATTCCGCTTTCAGACAGGGTGCCGACGGTGTGTTGGTAATGACCTGCCATGCGGGGAATTGCCATTCGGAGTACGGCAATACTTATGCACATCAGAGGGTGGATCAGGTATCTGATCTGCTGCCACAACTCGGTTTTGAACCGGAGAGACTGGCTTACAAAACGCTCGCCTCGAATATGGGAACCGAGTTTGCTGAAATTGTGACTGCCTTTGAAAAGAGCATTTTAGAACTGGGACCCAGCCGGCTGAAAGGGGCATGAACATTAGTTTATTCCAGTAATAAAACCGGGTTCTCTGGGCCAGATCAGATCCCTCAGGGTTTGCGCGAGCCCTTAGGCGCTATATTGAATGTAGCGTAGGTTTTTCAAACCTGCCAAACGGTGTGCGAGAGGAACTAAAATGACAGCAAAAGATATTATCCACATGAACGAACTAGATCACAGCCGCTTCAAGTCCTGGGGGTTTTCCCAGGATTTTTGTGTGACCTGTGGCCTCTGTTCCAGTTCGTGCCCGGCAACGGGAATCGATGGATTTGACCCGCGAAAACTGATTCGAATGTTGTCGCTGGGCCTTGAAAGTGAGGTTGTGGCGTCACGTTGGCCCTGGATCTGCACATTGTGTGCAAAGTGTGAAAATGTCTGTCCCATGGAAATCGATATTGCCGATGCAGTCAGGCGTGTCCGATCATTAAGGGATAGAGATAAGGTTCCGGGCAATATCCACAAAGGCTTGGAAGCCGCTCTTGAAACCGGAAACAATCTAAGGCTTCCGAAAGATGATTACGTTTTCATTCTTGAAGATGTGGCCGAAGAGATTGCCGAAGAACCTGGATATGAGGGATTTACGGTTCCGATCGACAAAAAAGGCGCCAACATACTCACCACCATTCATAACAAGCTGGTTAACACGCACACCGAGGATTTAAAGCACTGGTGGCGAATTTTTCATGCAGCCAAAGAAGATTGGACGGTGCCCTCGGAAAATTGGGAGGGAACCAACTGGGCCTACTTCACGGGTGACGACGAGGCCATGAAAATTATGACCGGTCGCATAGTGGATCACATGAACAAGCTTGAGGTCAAGACACTGATGTGGCCCGAGTGAGGGCACGCTTATATGGCGACCCGGTCGGGTTTCGAAAAACACTATCCTGAAGTATTTGAAAAATTTGAATTTGTCACCGTATTCGACCTGCTCATCAAGTATATCAAGGAGGGGCGCATCAAGCTGGACAAAACACGCTTCAAAGGACCGGCCACCTATCACGATCCTTGCAATTACGGCAGAAAAGCCCAGAAAGTATTCGGCCACGGATATTTTGATGAGCCCCGCTGGATACTCAGCCAGTGCGTCGAAAATTGGATTGACCTTTATCCGGCGACAATGAATCAGATATGCTGCGGCGGCGGCGGCGGTACGTTGGTCAATAGCTATAATGAGGAGAGGACTTATTATGGGCGGCGAAAAATGGACCAGATCCGGGCAACCGGTGCCGGCATGCTGGTGGTTCCCTGCCACAGCTGTCATGGCCAGTTCAACAGCATCAAGAAAGCCTATGATATGGAGGGCCTTGAGGTGAAATACCTCTGGGAACTCGTGGCCGATTGTATGATTGTTTAAATTTTTTTTAGATCTATTCCATATTTCTTTATTCTATTCCACACGGTAACACGATTGATATTCAGCAATCGGGCGGCCTGTGACTGATTTCCTCCGCACTGGCGCAGCGCCTGGACCAAGGCCTCCTTTTGGTCTAAATGCTCAGTGTTGTCGAATACATGGTTACGCTCGGAGACTTTATTGGGTCTGCCGAAAAGTGGTGGAAGCTGCTCGGCTGCTATCAGACCGCTCTCGGCCAATACAAATGCATATTCCAGGGTACTCTTGAGTTCCCTTATGTTTCCCGGCCAGCTGTAGGACATAAAGGTTTCCATTACCGGCCGGGACAGGCCGGTAATCGCTTTACCCGTTTTTTTCTGCAAACCCCTGATAAATTCAGAGACAAGAAGCGGGATGTCTTCCTTGCGTTCCCTCAAAGGGGGCAGATGGATGGGAAAGATGTTGATTCTAAAGTAAAGATCTTCCCGAAACATATTCTGGTCTATCATGGCCCCGATGTTTTTGTTGGTTGCCGTAATAAGCCGGACATCGATCGATATGGGGCGATGATCCCCCACCCGTTCAAATTGTCTGGATTCGAGGATTCTTAACAATTTCACTTGAATCGAGGGTGGGATGTCACCGATTTCATCCAGAAAAATATCACCGCCGTGGGCGGCTTCAAATCGTCCTAAACGATGCCGGTCCGCACCGGTAAAGGCACCCTTTGTATGGCCGAACAATTCACTTTCGATAAGCGACTCGTTTAAAGCGGCACAATTGAACTGAATAAAAGGCGCTTCGTTCCTGGGCCCCAGCTCATGTATGGCGTGTGCTACAAGTTCTTTGCCTGTTCCGCTTTCCCCGTAAATAACAACCGGGAGGTCGCTTTGGGCGGCTTTCCGAATATGGTGGAAAACCTTTTCCATGGGTTCCGACTTTCCGATGATACCATGAAACCCATGGCCGCTTTCCACCTGATCAGAAAGCTCCTTGATCTTTTCCCTGAGTTCATCCAGAGCCGAGATGTCGGTGATGGTCTCGACAACACCGATGCACTGATCCCCCTCTTTCAGCACGGATGCATTTTTTAGCGCCGGCAGCCAAGTGCCGTCCTTTTTTAAAATCATACACCGGCACTGTTTTATATCGCTCCGGTCCTGAGAGAAAAGGGCGCACCAATACCCACTCTCTTTTGCCAACATCATTTCACAGGCATCACACTTCAACAGGGTGCAGAGTTTTCCCACAGCATCCTCGGTTGAATAGCCTGTCAAATCTTCAAAGGCCTGATTCACCATCAGGATCGTACCTTCCGGTCCGATGAGCATTAAGCCTTCGTTCATGGTGTTAACGATTCGTTTCCAGAAACCGTCGATATTGATGTCCACCATCTGTACATTCTCCCCAACTATACCCTATCCAGCTATTCTTCGTTTTTAGATACATAGTTATTAAAACAGCGTGATTGAAATCAAACAAAACATAATTATGACAACGGCTATAAGTGTTTAAATATAAACATGTGTTTAAACAGGTCAACATTAATTTAACATATTTCCAGGCAGCAACGATTCAAGCGCAGGTTGATCTTGCTTATTTATGCAATAAAATCAGCTAGAAATATTGTAGGGTCCTGTTTGCATACTATGGCATATATTTTGCTGTTAAGCCCATGTATCTGATGTTTTTCTTTTTTTAA
>JAFDAT010000296.1 GCA_019313725.1 Deltaproteobacteria bacterium | reverse complement strand
CCAACCGCGGATGCCAGCGGCACAACACCGCAGGACATATACTGTAAAAGCTTGAACCCGCATTTGCCTTTTGAATATTCATCATCGGTCAAAGGCATCAGCCCGACACTGAATCTGTTGAGCTGGGTGACTTCCTTTTCCGGTGACCAGGTGTCGAAGCTGATAGGGTACGCATCAAGGAATGACTGCATTTTATTTGATACGATCTGAATTTCTACATCCTTGTCCAGGCTGCTCAATTCATTCATGAGATCGATCAGGTAGAATTGATTGGCTACGGTTCCCATCCACCCGACAACAAATCTGTCATTGTCTTCAGGCGTCTCTGTCGGTGCATATTTATCCGTGTCGATGGGTGTGGGCAGAATCGTGATGTTGTCATTGTAGGGTTCCGCCTTGCCGGCTAAAAATGAATTTCCGGCAATCACGCCGCTTGAGTGACCGCAGACATATTGAAATCGCTTCCAGTTTTTTCGGGAAACATTTTCATCTTTCTTTTCCTTCAGGACCGATGAGTGCACAGTCCATACCGCATCGTCGAAATCATAATATATCCTCTGGCATTTTCGTTTTAAAACGCTGAAAAAAAATGGCGATAGCAGCTTTTTCTGTAGAATAATACTATCTGATTGGGGCAGCCTGAAGAATAAGTTGAGCCGTTTGAAAGGGCTTTTAGGAATTCGATGCCATGTAATGGCATTTCCGGATTTTCGCCCTTTATCAACATAAGGCAGGACCCTGAACCTGACACTGGGAAGATCTGCTTCGCCTTGCGTCAGAAATATGACGGGTTTCATCTAAACAATTTCCTTTTTATTTTTTGCATGCTTGCGCGCATCGATCTTGTCAAATGAAAACGACGGACTACTGCTCATAAAGGATTGAGAGCCTTGTACTTGACATAACATGTTGAACATATCATACTTTCTGCGAAGAATATATTGTATCTCATATTTTAGGGCATTGCTGTTGTCAATAAAAGCGAATGAATAATTCCAATGAATGAGAATCTCGGCACGAGACTGCCTGCGCCCCACCTGAAACTTGCCGTGGTAATTTCAACCTGGACCGGCAGTTCACCAGAACATCTAAACCGTTTGCTTCGGTCCATGCAACGCTATCCCGCAGGTGTAAATTATGAATCGTACTTGTGTGCCAACGGAATTTCCTACCGCCTACCCGAGGATTTGGCCGGCCTGTTTTCATCGGTCATGATCAGAGAAAACACAGGCTTTAACCTCGGGGCATGGGATCATGCCTGGCGCCGACTATGCGGCTATACCCATGTTCTTTTTTTGCAGGACGACTGTTTCGTGCAAAAAAAAAATTGGTTGCTGGATTTTGTGAGGTGTTTTCAGTCCGGCACCGGATGTGGATTGGTGGGTGAAAATTACAACAAAGGCTGGGATTACTCCTGGAGCGAGTTAACGGAGCGCGCAAAGCATGCATCGCCGGGAAAAACCCATTCGGAAGAAAAAATCGACAGGGCTGCGTACTATCTTAAAACCCTGAATGACTGGGGCATCGACCCCGGCAGAAGTGCGCGTCATATTACCACCGTTGTCCAGTTCACCGCCATCGCTGTGCTTGAGGCTGTAAATGGATATACTCCAGCCGACAGCTACGAGAAAGCGATTGCAGCGGAAATTGGATTCAGCAAAAAGATTGAAGCCGAAGGATATCATATACGGCAGATCGGCAGACATCGCCACAGCCGGATCGGTCATCCCCAGTGGCCTCGAGATGATTTTTTTCCCAGGATTCGCCGGAGTCTTAAAAAAAGACATATACTTTTATGATGCTAAATTTTATATTTTGGCAAAACATAAATAGGAATGGGTAAATGGCTATTAAAACTTTTACCCAACCAGCCTGCCCTTTTTGTGGTATCGAGGGCAATATCATCCATCACTCGCTAAAAGATCGACTGTTTGGCGTTCCAGGTCGTTGGGCAGTCAGAAGGTGTGTCGACCCAGCCTGTGATCTGGCGTGGTTGGATCCCATGCCGCTTGAAGCTGAAGTCGTCAAACTTTATAAGAATTATTATACCCACAAAAAGACAACACCCTTTAAAAAGCCACATCTGATGCATTCCATGGGCCGACTGAGCCTGAAGATGGGCTACAGCATCATCAAGAGAATGTTCAGCCTGAAAGAGAAGCGCCGGCGTCTGAAATATATGTTTTTGGAACCGGGCCGGGACGGAAAAAAGCTGCTCGAGGTGGGCTGTGGCAACGGGGCCCGGTTACGCGCTTTTAAAGATAAGGGGTGGCAGGTAACCGGGCAGGAATTAGATCCCCAGGCGGCAACCTATGCCAAGACGGAATTCGACGTCAATGTGTTGCTCGGCGACCTGATTGACATCGGGTTGGAGGGGGAACAATTTGACGCAATCGTGATGAACCATGTGATCGAGCACATCTGCGAACCGGTAGGTATGCTGGCGGAATGCAATCGTATTCTAAAACCCGGTGGAAAGGTGGTCATCACCACCCCCAATATTGAAAGCTACGGGCATGCGGTTTTTGGTGAGAATTGGCGTGGGCTGGAGCCACCGCGGCATCTCCATCTTTTTTCCAAGCAAAGTGCCGTGCCGTTGATGCACAAGTCAGGCTTTAGACAATATAAGATATGGACGTCGGCAGCGCGTGCGGCCTCGATGGCTCACGGCAGTATCGATCTATCCCTGTTCGGTTCACATACAATGGGTGAACGCCCCCGTCAGATGGTTTTTTTGCGTGAGATCATTTTCCAATACAAGGCGCTGCAGAATTGGTCTCAACATCAGAACAGCGGGGAAGAGCTTATCATCAAGGCTGAAAAAACGCCCTGGCAATGATACACCGTATATGCTGCCCAGACCCTTGCAGAGAATCAATGGACTGGTTATAAAAGAACGGGTGTGATATTGATTGCCACGGGCCCTAAGCGGCCAGACAGCGAAAATCACCGCCGGATCAGCTATCTCGCTATCTCAAAACGAAAGTTGGGTTAAAGCGATATCCTTGCGGTAAATGTTGATGGGGATTGATAATGCGGATTGCTTTAGTGCACCCCAAATTCGGGTCTTTTGGAGGTGCGGAACGATATGCAATGTCTTTGGCACAGGGGTTGTGCGGCTGTGGTCACGACGTTCACCTGTTCGGCAGGAAGTTTAAAAATGTATCGAACAAGATACCTTTTCATCGGGTGCCAACATTAAAACTTGGCCGAGGGGTGAAAACGTGGAGTTTTGCCCGGATTTCTTCATTGCTGGTTAACCAACACGATTTTGACATCATACAGGGCTTTGGCAAGACGCTCGGCCAAAATGTTCACAGAACAGGCGGTGGTGTCCATCGGGCCTATCTGGAACGATTGGGAAAATCAAAAATTTCCTTGTATGACCGGATTGTTATAAGAATTGAGGACACGCTGTTTTCATTACCTTCGCTTAAAGCCATCATCTGTCCATCGCAATGGGTGGTTGAAGAGTTGCAGCAGTTTTATCCGAAAGTTTCTGAGAAATTGCACCTCATACCGAATGGTGTCGATACAAAGATATTTCACACTGAAAACAGGGAATTTGACCGAAAAAAGATAGTAAATCAGCTGGGAATACCCGTTTCTTATAAGATTTTTTTGTTTGTGGCATCCAATTTTTATTTAAAAGGATTAGACATCGCTCTGGAAGTACTGGCACAAATGCCGCAAACAGCCTTGATTGTAGCCGGTGGTGACGAATCCAGACCCTATCAGTCCAGGGCGGGAGAACTGGGCGTGGCCGACAGGCTTTTTTTTGTGGGGCAGCAGGAAAAAACAGCACCGTTCTATCGTGCCGCCGATGTTTTTTTTCATCCTACACGCTATGATCCTTTTGCCAATGTCTGTCTGGAAGCGTTATCCTGTGGAACTCCGATTTTGACAACGGAGCGCAATGGTGTTGCCGACTTGATTGAAAATCGAATAGGGGGAAGGGTCGTTCCGGTATCGGCGGATAGAGCAGTGATGGTGCAGGCGCTGCAAGATCTGTGTGACCAGGGTGATGCTCAAAGAATGGCGGCACGAAAGATTGCCTTGCAGCATGACCGGTCTGTGCATGTGTCAAACGTTATAGCGCTTTATCAACATGTGTTAGGGTGAGACAATGAATGGCGCCGGCATTCCGATTTTGACCTATCATAGAATAGCGGATTGCGAGAGACTCAATACCAGCATTTTTGAATCGCACCTTGAAGTGTTGGCCGCATCAGGGATTCCGAGCCTTCTGCCAAAGGATCTGGGGCGTGCCGGCAGAGGATTTATGCTGACATTTGATGACGGATTCGCTGATTGCTGGACACACGTATTTCCCCTGTTGGAAAAATATGGGGTGCGTGCCATCATTTTTGTGATTCCCGCTATCCTTGGAGAAGGGCCGGAAAGAGTTCAGGGAAAACGCGTTTATCATGATGATGCTTCGCAGGCGCACCAAGAGGCGAGCGTTGCCCTGGCTCCCCACCAAGCCTTCCTGCGTTGGTCTGAACTGACTGCCATGGAAAAATCCGGCCTGGTTGTTGTCCAGTCTCACTCCCTGGAACATCGCAGCATATGGGGGGGCGATCAAATTACAGGTTTTAACCTTGGGTCCGGCAACAGGACTCACTGGTCCCTGGAACAGATTACAGGCGGCGACATTCGATGGGGAATTCCGGTTTATCGGCGAATATCGGCCCTTGCTAACCGGCGTTTCGATGACAATCGAAACTTGCGGGACCTGCTGGCCGACTGGCTGGAAACAAGAGGTGGTGCAGCATATGTTGCCGAAAGGGGCATAGAAAAAACCGAATCAGAACTCTGGGCGCTGCTGCGGTCCTACGAATCGACAAATAGTATCAAGGGCGTCTGGGAGACGATAGATGCACGCGTAAAAAGAACCACG
>JAFDAT010000295.1 GCA_019313725.1 Deltaproteobacteria bacterium | reverse complement strand
ATGGTCAAGAAATAGACCCATAACGATTCAAGCGCCCAGATGGCGGCTGTAAGACACGCGATGGGAATCAATCGGCCGGGCTGGGGCCACATGCCGATCTGAAAGGATTCTATCATTGCAGTGAGCTTATCGGGTACAAAACCGGGAATCGATTTTTTGAAGAAAAGAAAGACAAGCAAAATGGCGGTTGCACCGATGGCGATGATTATACCGATAATCAGACTCCAGAGTACCGATTGCGGCAGTTTGGCAGCAAATAAAAGCCAGGATGACACGACTGCCAGAATCAGTAGAATCCAGGCATCGATCATTCTTAAAAAAACGATCGAACCGATAGCGGCCGACCGGCGAACACCAAAATTGATCCGTGCCATGTGAGCAGCGTAAAGGTCTCCGAGTTTTGCGGGGACCACGTTGTCAACGAAATTATAAAAAAAGACCAGCAGCGCAAACCGGAGCGAACCGTCTTTCAGGTTGAAACGCGTCAGGCAATTTCGCCAGCGGGTGCCGCGCAGCAGATACGTGGTATAGTGGGCGGTTGCGGCGATGAGAATATAAAGTTTGTTGGCCGCTTCGAATTCGTGCCAGATTTCCTCCAGATCCAGCCTTGAGGCCAGGATGATGAGAATAACGGCTGAAATGGCGATGCTGGAATATGTCGGCCAGCCCCACATCTTCCGTTTGAGCCGGTCTCGGTCCTGCGATTGTTTTTCCCCGGTATGCATACTTGATAACTTTTTCATCTTGGTGTTTCATGGTCATGCGCCGATTTAAGGGGCCCATGGCGGCTCTTACAGCGCAAATCCCCCGCGGATCATCTGATTTAGCTGCAGGGGGATACTATCCGCAAGATGTGTTATAATAATTAAATTTATTTGCAGGTCAAGGTTAAAGTTTTAATAATCATCCATCTGTCGGTGAATTTCCTTGACCTGGTATATTGGTTCATATATTTGGTTTTACTCATGAATGTAAACCTACAGCGTAAGATTGACCAGATTATAGGCGTATTTATATGTCGAATCCTGTCTTTGTTCAACCGCAACCGGCGCCCGGCGTTACCCCCGCAGGGCACCCGGCGGATTCTGGTTATTTTACTGTCCGAGATGGGCAGTCTGGTGCTGGACCATCCGATGCTACAGCTTCTTAAATCTACGTACCCGCAAGCCTCGATCAGTGTGCTGCAGTTCAAAAAGAATAGGGAGATCCTGGAGATCATGGATGTGGTCCCCCGTGACAATATTTACACGTTGGATCCTTCTTCCCCTGTCAAATTACTCAAGGATATCATGCGGGTGGTTATCCAATTGCGCCGGCGGCAATTTGACGTGTCGATCGATTGTGAACTGTTTCACCGGATCAGCAGCATACTTTCATTTCTAAGCGGTGCCCCTGTTCGTGTCGGTTTCCACCGGCACACACAGGAAGGGCTCTACCGGGGAAATTTTATCAACAGTCCGGTGCTCTACAATCCCTACCAGCATATATCCCAGCAATTCATCACCCTGGCCGAGTCGATTGGGTCAGACGCATTTCCCAGGGTAAAAAGGCTGGTTACACCCCTGAATGCGCAATTACCAAGCATTCAGCTGACCTGTGCAGAGACCGAAGCCTTTGCAGAGCGCCTTCAAGCCCAGAGGCCGATTGCTGCCGGGAAGAAAATGGTTCTGATTTATCCTAGCGGCGGTTTGCTGTCCATAAGGGCCTGGCCGCTGGAATCTTATTGCCGTTTGGCGGAGAGGCTGCTGAAAGCCGGTTACGCTGTGGGCATCATCGGTTTAAAAGAAGACCAATCCCTGGCAGAAACCATACAGGCGCATTGCGGTCATGCGGATTGTATCGATCTTGCCGGATTCACACAAACGCTGCGCGAGTTGATGGTTCTTTTTCATCTGGCGGCCCTTCTCATCACCAATGACGGTGGACCCGGTCAGTTTTCAGCCTTGACACCAATTCCGACCATCGTATTCTTCGGCCCGGAGACACCCGCCCTCTATGGGCCCCTGGACGACAAAACTGCTGTTTTTCATCTGCCGCTGTCCTGCTCACCCTGCCTTTCAGCCTACAACCACCGCAACTCACCGTGCGACGGGGACAATATCTGCCTTACATCCATCGGGGTTGATGCGGTGGTCGAAAAGGCGCTGAACATGCTGACGACGTGAAAAGCGGTCTGGGATGTAGCCCGATCTCTATATATTCCAGTATTTTTGCACGAAATGCCTGCTTGACATCGCAGGTGGTAATCGGTATTTGAGACCTGACAGTTATTGACCCCGGTATGAAACCCGTATGCCCCAGGAGACCCGCGATGCAATCTGGAACCCCTGCCCCCCCGAGCTTCATGAAATGGAAAGAGCTCAGCTCTCTGGTCGGCTCCATACGAACGCGCTCTTTGGTCGCTCGCCCAACATCGATTGACCAGTGCCGCGAGGCACTGGTCTACTGTCGTCAGCACGGCATGACCATCTGTGCACGCGGAGCAGGGCGCGGCTATGGAGATCTGGCGCTCAACGACGGCCAGGCGCTCATGGACATGCGCGCCATGAACCGGATCCTCGACTTCAATGAGGATGCCGCCCAGATTACCGTAGAAGCGGGCATACGGCTCATTGATATTTACCAGGCGGTTCACCATCACCTGCTCGTACTTCCGGCCAGCCCGACCGAATCCCATTCCAGTGTCGCGGGGGCGATCTGTGCCAATGTCAACGGAAAGGATGCCTGGCGTCACGGCAGTTTTGCCCACCAGGTTGTCAGCATGACGCTCATGCTCGCAGATGGTGAAACGCTCAAGGTCGACCGTTCGCACGAACTGTTCAATGCTGTGGTGGGGGGTATCGGACTTATCGGCATCATCGTGGACGCGACGCTTCAGCTCCGCCCGATACCGTCGCCCTTTGTGGAGATCGAGCGTATTCCGGCCGCCGATGTCGATGCCATGCTTGCGACCATGGCTCGTGTCGAGCAATCGCACGATGCGGCCGTGGTATGGGTGGATGCCTACGCCAGCGGTCGCAGAACCGGGCGCTCCGTGATCCATGCTGCCAGGTGGATCAAGCGCCACAATACGCAGTCACAACGGCGGGCAATACTTGAAGCCGGCTACCGTCGTCTTGAAAACCACCGCAGGTTCGGCCTTGCGCTTCACGAAAAATTTGGCCCCATTCTGTCTCTCTCCCTGAATTTTCAGCGACCCATGATGGCTGCGTTCAACCGGCTGTACTATGCCGGGTGCCGGTTGTTGGCGTCAACAGGGCGTTCCTCGAATTCCGAACTCTTCCTCAGGTTCGGTTTTGAGGCCAGTTTTACGGTACCGCCGGCCCATCTGGTGTGCGGGTCGCACGGCTACACAGTCCAGCTGACTTTTCCCAGATCGAGTGCGCGCGAGGCGATCGTCGAGCTGATGCGCATTTGCCAGTCGTCGCCCTGCCCACCGGTTACAACGATTCTGAGGGCTCACAAGCCGGATGACAGCCTGATCTCTTTTTCCGAAGACGGCTACAGCCTTAACTTTGAATTTCACCCGAAAAAGCGTCACGAGACCGCCAGCCGAAAAGCCGTCGATCAGCTCATCGAGGCTACGATCCGGAGGGGGGGCAAGATTCATCTCGCCAAGGACCAGGTATTGCGCCCGGAACAGTTTTACCGTGTGTTTCCCCGTTACCGGGAACTACTTGCGATCAAACGGCGACTCGATCCCGAAGGCTTGTTTACGTCCGACCTGGCCCGGCGTGTTGGCATCGACCCTGTCCTGAATGACCTGTCCGGTATGCCGGAAATCGGATCGTGACAGTATCCGCCAGGCGACCATCCTTTTTAGAATCATTCGGTGGCCTGTTTACCGCGGCCGACTTCCTGGGCATTGTTTTAGATATCATTGTTTTCTGGGCGCTCCTTTGCCTTAACCTTGCATTCAACGTGTCTCAGACAAGTAGTTTTCTACTGGCGGCCAGCCTTACGGCTGTTTTGAAATATAAACAAAGCGGGCGATGGAAAGATACCCTTGAAGGCAGAAGCTGGATAGGGTCTGCAGTACTGTCCGCACTTGCCGCCCTGTTTCTGCGCGCCGGACTGCTGGCCGTTCTGGTACAGCGGTTCTCATTGCCGCCCTATCTGGCCATCCTTCTTCCAGCCCTTGTGTCGGGTAGCGTCAATGCTGCAGCATGGCGCCATGTGGTGATGCCCAAAGCTTCGGGCCGTTTGTACGAAACGTCCGTTCAATCCGTTCTGATGCAGGCCCTGATCGTGTATATTTTACTGCTGAAGCTGTTTTATCTCGGGCTTCCGGAAATCCTGCATGAGGAGGGCTATTACTGGAACTATGCCCAGCATCTGGACATAGGCTATCTCGACCACCCCCCCATGGTCGGCTGGATCAGCTATGTTTGGACGAGCCTGTTCGGCAATACCGAGTTTGCTGTCCGGCTGGGGCCGTATTTGCTGTGGTTTCTGGGAGCATACTATCTTTTTCGTTTGACCCGCAGCATCTTTAACCGGGAAACGGCCATGTGCACACTGATGCTTTTTGCCGTTCTGCCGTATTTTTTCGGTGTCAGTTTCGTGTTGCTGCCCGATGCCTCTCTCGTGGCCTGCTGGGCGGCGGCCCTGTACTATTTTCATCGTATGCTGATCCACTCAGACCATCGCGCCTTTATCGGTATTGGTGTTTTTATCGGTCTGGGACTGCTGTCCAAATACACCATTGTGCTGTTGGGTTTTGCCGCCCTTGTGTTCGTTATCGTCGATCCGCCTTCCAGAAAATGGTTGAAAAACCCCGGGCTATGGGTGGCGATAGCCCTCGCCGCGGTTCTTTTTTTGCCGGTGATCGTCTGGAACGCCGGCCACGAGTGGGCTTCGTTTCTTTTCCAAAGCACCCGGCGGGCAGGCGGATCTTTGGATTTTG
>JAFDAT010000294.1 GCA_019313725.1 Deltaproteobacteria bacterium | reverse complement strand
ATATCCGTCGGTTGTCACGGCTTTGTTCAGTGAATGGAAATTTGCCTGGGTTTGTTTTCTTCCGGTTTGGGTATGCCCACTTTCAGGACGCCGTCCTTGTAGTCGGCCGTGATTTTTTCAGGGTCCACGTTGTCGGGAAGGTTGAAGCGCCTCTCGAAACTGCCGCAGGTACGTTCACGCCGATAGTAGCTGTTTTCCTTGACTTCGCTGTCAGACATACGTTCACCTTTGAGGGTCAGGACACGGTCCTTGACGTCTACAACGATCTTGTCTTTTTCGACACCCGGGAGTTCGGCCTTGAGTACGATGCTGCCTTCGTCCTCATAGATGTCCACCCTGGGGTTCCAGTTCCATTCTTTGTCCGGGCGAACGTCCCGGGACGGATAGAAAAAATCATCGAAAAAATTGTTGGTTCGATTATTCAGACTGAACATATCTCGCATGGGATTCCATTTTACCAGTTGCATGTCTGTACCTCCTTTACGTTTTACCTATGGTGTGTGGTTTAAATATTTCTTGCCAATAATTTAATTACCAAATAAAATTTGTCAATATCCATTCATTACTTTTTATATTAAAAGATTATAGTAATGACACGGGTTGTGGTTTACATCGCTTCCATGGGAGATATCTTGACATGCCCTGAAAACCGGTATACCGATAAATTTTCATGTCCGAATGTGGACAACCAATTATAGGAGTCAGTGAGATGACCGAGTTTCATTATCAGGAAATATTTCCTTTGGGAAAAGACGAAACCGAATACAGAATGATCCGTGACGATTTCATTGATGTGGCATCGTTTGACGGGCAGGAGATCGTGAAGATAGACCCTCAGGCATTGACACTGCTTGCCGAAGAGGCTTTCCGGGATGTATCCCACCTTTTGAGACCTGCTCACCTTGCGAAAGTTGCCGCCATTTTCAAAGATCCGGAAGCGTCGGAAAATGATCGTCTGGTCGCGCTCGAGATGCTGAAAAACGCGGTCATTTCGGCAGAAGGCGAATTTCCATTGTGTCAGGACACCGGTACGGCCATCATTGTCGGTAAAAAGGGGCAACAGATCTGGACCGGTGGTGAAGATGAGGCCGCGCTTTCAAAAGGGGTCTACAATGCCTATTTGAACAACAACCTGAGGTACTCCCAAAATGCACCCCTTAATATGTACGAGGAGAAAAATACCGGCAGCAACCTGCCGGCACAGATTGAACTGTACGCCACCAAGGGCGATGTCTACAATTTTCTGTTTATCGCCAAGGGGGGAGGATCGGCAAATAAATCCTATCTGTTTCAGGAAACCAAAACATTGTTGAATCGCGATTCTCTGCTCGCGTTCATGCGGAAAAAAATGAAAATGCTGGGAACTGCCGCCTGCCCGCCTTACCATCTTGCGTTTGTCATCGGGGGGACATCGGCGGAATTCAACCTTAAAACCGTAAAATTGGCATCTGCCGGCTATCTTGACGGTCTGCCCACCGTGGGCAGTCCTGGCGGACATGCCTTCAGAGATGTCGAACTCGAGGCGGAGGTTCTGAAAATTTCGCAGGATTTGAACATCGGCGCCCAGTTCGGAGGAAAATATTTTGCGCTCGATGTGCGGATTGTCCGCCTGCCGCGGCATGGGGCATCCTGCCCCGTTGGGGTAGGCGTCAGTTGTAGCGCCGACCGCAATATTAAAGCCAAGATAACGCGGGAAGGCATTTTCCTGGAAAAACTGGAGACGGCTCCGGCACGATTCCTGCCCGAAATAAAGGCCGTCGGTGAAAAGGCGATTGCCATCGACCTGGACCGGCCCATGGCAGAAATCCGCGCAACCCTGACCAAGTATCCGGTTACGACAGCGTTGCTGCTTACCGGAACAATTGTTGTCGCCCGGGACATCGCCCATGCCAAGCTGAAGGAACGCCTGGACCGCGGGGAGGGGCTTCCCGATTACTTGAAAAACCACATTATCTATTATGCCGGGCCGGCCAAAACACCTGAAGGCTACCCCGCGGGTTCTTTCGGTCCCACCACGGCCGCCCGCATGGATCCGTACGTACCGATTTTCCAGGAGCAGGGCGGTTCGCTGGTCATGCTGGCAAAAGGAAACCGTTCGCAGGTGGTTACGGATGCATGCCGGCAATTCGGCGGTTTTTATCTGGGATCCATCGGTGGCCCGGCCGCGCGCCTGGGCAAAGAATGCATCACCAAGGTTGCGGTGCTGGAATATGCCGAACTGGGCATGGAGGCCATTTTTAGTATCACTGTGAAGGATTTCCCCGCCTTTATCCTCGTGGATGATAAAGGCAACGATTTTTTTGAAAAACTGCTCAAATAATCATACTACAAGGCAGCGCGATGAAAACAACGTGGAACTGGCGGCTGCTTGAGAGGTCCCTATTGAAGGCTGCAGCAGGAGCATGAAAAATTATGAAGACTTTACAAATAGTACAGATTGATATAATTAACATTATTTTAGATGCGCTATAAAATCATGCACATAAGTGCGTATATTTAAGCGTGAAATCATTTATTGTAGCGAAATTTTCCGGATGTCATCAGAATGGTAGTCTTAAATTAATTAAATTTGACATTAGAAACACTTATTATTCTAGAATATGTTGCCTGCCATTGATGTCCATATATGAACTTACAGAAAGTAGACGCATTCCTGTTTCTAATGAAGGAGATATTGTATGTCAAAAAAGATGAAAACCATTGACGGAAATACAGCCGCGGCCCATGTGGCCTATGCCATGAGTGATGCCGCAGCCATCTATCCGATTACGCCGTCATCGCCCATGGGTGAACTGTGTGATGAATGGGCGGCGAACGATCTACAAAATATTTTCGGCCAGACCATGGCTGTACGGCAGCTGCAGTCCGAAGCCGGTGCTGCTGCAGCCGTCCACGGTGCCCTGGCAGCAGGAGCCCTGACAACGACCTTCACCGCCTCCCAGGGACTGCTGCTGATGATTCCCAATATGTATAAAATTGCCGGTGAAATTCTGCCCGGGGTATTTCATGTGACCGCGCGTTCCGTGGCCGGGCACGCCCTGTCCATTTTTGGCGACCACCAGGATGTTATGGCTGTCCGGCAGACCGGTTTTTCCCTGCTGGCTTCCGCCTCGGTCCAGGAGGTTATCGATCTGGGGTTGGTGTCACACCTGTCCGCCATCGAGGCCAGTGTACCTTTTGTCCATTTTTTCGATGGCTTCCGTACCTCCCACGAGATACAGAAGGTGGAGATGATCGATTATGCCGACATGAAAAGCCTGGTCAACATGGATGCCGTGGCTGCATTCCGGGCACGGGGGGTAAACCCTGAAAAACCGGAACTCAGGGGCACGGCTCAGAATCCGGATGTTTACTTCCAGGGCATCGAGGCTGCCAATTTGTATTATATGAAAGTAGCCGGTATCGTGGAAAACTACATGCAGAAGGTCGGCGATTTGACCGGCCGGCGCTACCAACTTTTCGATTATGTGGGTGACCCCAAAGCAGAGCGCGTCATCATCTCCATGGGGTCTTCCTGTGAAACCATCGAAGAGGTGGTGAACCACCTGGTGGCGCAGGGCGAGAAGATCGGCCTGGTCAAAGTCCGGTTGTACCGCCCCTTTTCCGCACAGCACCTGTTTGCCGCCCTACCTGCGACGGCAACGCGTATTACCGTGCTGGATCGAACAAAGGAAAAGGGTGCCCTGGGTGATCCGCTGTATGTGGATGTGTGCACGGCCTTCGTCGAGGACGGGGGCGATATCCCCGTGATCGTCAACGGGCGCTACGGCCTGAGTTCAAAGGAATTCAACCCCGGTATGGTGAAGGCCGTTTATGACAACCTGAAGGCCGAAACGCCTAAAAACCACTTTACCGTGGGTATTGTCGATGATGTGACCCACACTTCTCTGGAAGTGGAAGATGGATTCGATGTGGCTCCCGAGGGAACCGTCCAGTGCAAGTTCTGGGGCCTCGGTGCCGATGGTACGGTGGGGGCCAATAAAAGTGCCATCAAGATCATCGGTGACAACACCGACATGTTTGCCCAGGCTTATTTTGCCTATGACTCAAAAAAATCGGGTGGTGTGACCATGTCCCATCTCCGTTTTGGCCGGACACCGATTCAGTCCACCTATCTCATTGATGCAGCCGATTATATCGCCTGTCACAAATCCAGCTATGTGGACATCTACGATGTTCTGGAGGGTATCAAGGAGGGCGGCACCTTCGTGATGAACTCCAACTGGACAATGGCGGATATGGAAACAAAACTTCCAGCGGAAATGCGCCGGACCATCGCCCGTAAAAAGCTGAAATTCTTTAATATCGATGCGGTTAAAATCGCGTCCGAAATCGGCCTGGGCGGACGCATCAACATGATCATGCAGACCGCTTTTTTCAAGCTGGCCAACGTCATCCCGCTGGATGACGCCATTGCCTATCTGAAGGACCAGATCAAGAAAATGTTCGGCATAAAGGGTGACAAAATTGTCAACATGAACAATGCCGCCGTGGACAACACGCTGGAGAACCTGGAACGAATCGACTACCCGGAAACATGGGCCGATGCCGGCGGCAGTACGGATGCATCTGTCGATGAACCGGATTTTGTTAAAAACGTCATGCGGCCCATGCTGGCCCAGCAGGGTGACAAGCTTCCGGTGAGCGCCTTCAGGCCGGACGGGATTTTTCCGGTATCCACCACGAAGTATGAAAAACGAGGTGTGGCCATCAACGTGCCGGAATGGGTTCTGGAAAACTGCATTCAGTGCAATCAGTGCGCCATGGTCTGTCCCCACGCCGCCATCCGGCCGGTGCTGCTTACGGAGGAAGAACTTGGGGCGGTGCCGGCGGAGTTTGAGACCAAAAAAGCGGTGGGCAAAGACCTCAAAGGATATCATTTCCGTATCCAGGTCAACACCCTGGACTGTATGGGGTGCGGTAACTGCGCGGACA
>JAFDAT010000293.1 GCA_019313725.1 Deltaproteobacteria bacterium | reverse complement strand
CAGAACCAGGTCACCCCAGACTTCGGTTGCGGCAAACTTCAGCCCCGAAGCCAGTTTTTCGTAGAGAGTGTGGTGGTGTCGATGCTTTTCCGGAGAACAGTCCTTGCCGTCACAGCAGCCGTCAATGGGGCAGGAAATATCAGGTGCCACGGGTTGGATTTCCTCTTTGGCACCGGTGAGGTTCTCGGCAATCCCTGCAATGGCAGCTGTGATAAAGGCGATAACAGGACGCGCCACGGTCAGTATGGGATCCAGGAGTGCATAGCTGATGGCGATGGAATCTGCGCCGGATTCAGGCGTGGAAATAAGAAAAGCGGTGGTTGCCCCGTTGTTGGCGCCCTGCTTTTTCAGGGAGGCGGCTGCCGGAAGCACCCCGCACGAGCAAAGCGGGATGGGGATGCCCAGCAGGGCAGCCTTGATGACGGAAGTGATCCGGCCTTGCCCGAGATGGCGGGCTACCGAACTGGGGTTGAGAAAAGTCCGTAAGAGCCCGCTTATCACCAGGCCGAAAATAATGTATAGGGATGACTCTAGGAACAGGTGCCAGGTTTCGTTGAGTATGCCGACGATGAAGTTCATTACAAATTCCTTATCCGTATGAAAATTAACCACAAAGCACAAAGGACACAGAGGGTTCCATATTGTTTCTACTCCCGTAGATGTTCGAGGCCGGTATCTATCAGATCGGACACGTGGTCATCGTCCAGGGAATAATAGAGCGTCTGGCCGTCGCGTCGGTTCTTAACCAGTGTCAAGTCCCGCAGGCGTCTCAACTGGTGGGACACCGCCGATTCGCTGACGCCGATAAATGCCGCCAGGTCGCAAACGCACATTTCCCCGCTTTTCAGCGCCATGACGACCCTCAGCCGGGTCGGATCCCCCAGAATTTTATAGGTCAGGGCCAGCCTTTCGAGTAAACGGCCGGAAACTGCTTCCTTTCTCGCGCGGATGACACGGTCGAGGTGCACTGTTCTTACATCGCAGAAAAGCTCGTCGCATGGTTGCGGTAACGGCTTTGACATGCTTGACTCCTTTAATCTCTTTTGATGATACTCCGCGGCTTGCCGCGGGGAGGTTTCATTTTTATCAGCCCTATTGAAATATATGAGCATATATTCAAATATACTCAGTATGGAGATTTTGTCAACCCGAAGGATAAATTAAGTGTTTAGGTAAAAGTCCGAAGGAGCCTCCTGGCTTATCTTCAATTGCCCTTCAGTCTTCTACCTTTCACCTCTCACGTTTAACATTTAACGCCTTACCTTGACTTCTGATATCTGACATCAGTTCTTAGTCCTCAGTCCCCAGCCCTCAGCACTCTGTTTTCGTCAGAGACGCCCGTGCTTGACACGGATCCGGTATTTTGAAACAATTAAAGGAATTTTAATGAAACGGTTGTTGCACGCATCGTTGTGCCGTTGCGCAAGCAACCATGGGATACATTACATGCCTGATGACGAGCGTAAAATGCCGCCATTGAAGCGGTTGGGTGAATACATCCGGTGGGCCCCGGAAAAACTGGAGCAAATGCTCCGGCGCCAGCACCGACTGTTGCAAAAGGGTGACAAAAGACGATTCGGTGAAATACTGGTTGAGGAAGGCATAATTTCCCGTTCCAGACTGGAAGAGGCCCTGGCCCGACAACGCAAAGACCGTCTGCGTCCCTGTGAAGTGTTCAAGGGACTTGAAGCTGAGGCATTGGAGACGATCTGCGATCACGCTACGGAAATCAGCATCGATGCCGGAGAGGATTTCATTCAACAGGACGAGCCGGGTGACTGCTTTTTCATCCTCATAGAGGGTGAGGTGCTTGTATACCGTGATGGGGAATATGACGATAAAATAGACTTGATGGCCATCGAACCGGGTGAGAGCATCGGTGAGATGGGCTATTTCAGCGACGGCAGGCGTCTGGCATCCGTCAAAGCGGTGACCCAGGTTCAGTTGCTGAGAATAAATTACGGCGACCTGAAAAAAATCTTTGCAAAAGTCCCCCACCTGACCATCAATTTCCTGGATTTGATTACAGAACGTCTGCGTCGCACCAACACCCGGTTTGAAAAGTCGGTCCTGAAACATCGCAAGACAGAATACTCGCTGGACAGTATTTACGAAATGCTGGACATGACGGAAATTCTTTCCCTCCGGACCGGTATAGAGAGCCAGATCGAAAGAATCGTGACCACTGCAAGCAAGGTCATGGATGCAGAAAGAGCCTCTCTGTTTTTAATGGACAATTTTAGCGGGGAACTATGGTCGATGGTTGCCGAGGGCGTGGAGAGCCGTGAGATCAGAATACCTGTTGGTCAGGGTGTTGCCGGCTGGGTAGCACTCCACGACAGCACGGTCAACATCACCGATGCATACAGCGACCCGCGGTTCGACAATTCCACGGACCGCATGATGGGGTACCGGACCCGCAACATTTTATGCGGGCCCCTCAAAAACCTGAATGGTGAACTGGTGGGGGTCATCCAGGTGATCAATAAACGGGACGGGCATTTCGATACCAAGGATGAAGCCCTGTTCAAGGCTTTTGCCTACCAGACGGCCATCGCCGTGGAAAATCTGGAGCTTTACCAAAAACTGCTTTCCGATCATGAGAAAATCGCCATCCTGTTCGATGTTTCCGCGTCGGTGGCTCAGACCCTGGACCTGGACATGTTGTTCGTGGAAATTGTCGACAAAATTTCCAAGGCCCTGGCAGCAGAACGCAGTTCTCTTTTTTTGATAGACAGGGAAACCGATGAACTGTGGTCCAAGGTTGCCCAGCAGTCGGAGCTGACGGAGATTCGATTTCCCATATCCCAAGGGTTGGCCGGGCATGTCACCAAGACCGGGGAAGTCCTGAATATTCGGGACGCATATAAGGATGCGCGCTTTTTTCCCATCGTGGACAAACGCACCGGTTTCAAAACCCGAACGATCCTGTGTGCGCCGATCATCAACCGGAAAGGCGAAATTATCGGAGTGACCGAAGCCATCAACAAGCGGGATGGGGGCTTCGACCGGGACGATGAGAACCTGATCAAGGCCTTGTCGTCACAGATTGCCGTTGCCCTGGAAAATGCCCAGCTGTACGAGAGCACCGTGGATATGAAAAACTACCTTGCCAGTGTCCAGGACAGTATTACCAATAGTATCGTGGCCTTGGACGATCTCGGCCGGGTGGTGACGCTCAACAAGGCCGCCGAAGCGCTTTTCCGCCTCAAATCCGGGAGTACGGGCAAGAAACGTTTCATCGACATCCTGGATCCTGCCAACGATGACCTGGTGCGTTCCATCGAGCAGGTCTATGCCACCAACCGGGCAGTGGTCGATTTTGATGTGCCGCTGGCGATGCCCTGGGGCAAAGAACACTTCGTGAATATAAATTTCGTCCCCTTGATCGGGCACAAAGGGGAGCGTCAGGGGCTGGTACTGGCTTTTGAGGATATTACCAGCGAAAAAAGGATGCGGCAGACCCTGGCACGCTACATGACCAAGGACATCGCCGAGCAGATACTGCTCGATCCGAGCCGGCAGGCCTTGGGGGGAACGCGCAGCAGGGCTACGGTCATTTTTTCGGATATTCGCGGTTATACGGGGATGACGGAAAACCTGTCAGCAGAAGAGACGGTTTTTTTTCTGAATGAATATTTCAGCCTGATGGCCGACACCATTTTCAAGAACAGGGGCGTGCTGGACAAGTACATCGGTGACGGGATCATGTCTGTTTTCGGGGTTCCCTATGTCAGGGAGGACGATGCGGTCAGGGCTGTCACCACAGCGATTGAAATGCGGGAGCGGCTGAGCGAATTTAATCAGATCAGGACGAACAAGGGCGACACACCCATTCGCATGGGTATCGGTATCTGTACAGGCGATGTGGTTTCAGGCAATATCGGGTCTGAAAGGCGTATGGACTTCACGGTGATCGGCGATGGTGTGAACGTGGCTTCGCGTATTGAAAAACTCACCAAATATTACGGTGTGGACATTCTGGTGAGCGAGTCGACCCTGAAGGAGTTGGGGGATGGATTTCACACCCGTCTGATCGATCAGGTCAGGACCAAGGGAAAACAAAAACCGGTTCGGGTTTACGAAGTTATCGGCAGGAATGACCTGGCTCTTTCCGAGGGGCAGACCCTGTTCTGCGAGGGCTTCGCCTTTTATGAAAAAATGGATTTCAAAACTGCAGCGCAATATTTTGAAAAAGGGTTGGAGAGTGACCCGGTGTGCCGCGTATTTCTGGACCGCTGCAACCACTTTTTGACATTACCGCCGAGAGTGGATTGGGACGGGGTGTGGGTGTCCGGGGAATAGGGGATTTGGAATTCGGAATACGGATTTTGGAATTCGGAGAGGTGGAAGGTGTAAGGTATAGGGTATAAAGGGGTTTCATGTTGGGAGAACCCATCGAAATCGCTATCGGAATCGCTATCGAAATCGAAAAACATAGCAGTACCAGTGTTCTCGATCCCGATCCCGATAGCGATTTCGACCCCGAAAACCAATGTAGTCCAGGGCTTTAGCCCTGTAGTTGCTGGGATGGGCAGATCTGAAGCTATGCACTACATTTATAAGTTAACCCCATTGAGGTAAAAGGAACTTAATGGATTTCAACCAAAAACGTGAAATAGGCAGTACCGGTCTCATGGCCGGCAGCTGGGCCTGGGAGCCGGTTACGGGGCTCCGGCCGCGGCGTTCGAGGAAGCTTTTGAACGGGGCTGCAATTATTTTTTATAAGAAATTTAAACACTTCCACCATATTCCCTTGACATGCCCCCATAAATTTGCAAATAAATAAAGATAAAATTCTTGGGTTTCACTCCCTTTTTAAGCCGCCGGCAGAGAAGGTGGCTTAAAAAGGACGTTAGAAAAGGGGATACCTATCCGTGCCCATTCGTATAGATAAGGATGACCTGAAGCAACTGACCGTCTTTACGGTAACGGGTGAACTG
>JAFDAT010000292.1 GCA_019313725.1 Deltaproteobacteria bacterium | reverse complement strand
GTAGGGGCAGCCCGGATCACCATCGGTATGGACCTGGTAAGAAAACATTGCCGGGAAAACGTATCGTGAAGAGACGCATGATAGGCGAACACACAGCGGGCGAACACACAGGTTCGCCCCTACTGTTTTGGACGGAAATTTTTTCGCCGGGCACCCGGGCGGGGCTTACTGCTTCTCTGCGGCGTGCGCTTGTATTTTTTTTGTGCAACGGGTTTGGGCCTGATCAGCCAGCTGTCCTCGGGGCGGGTGCACCGCAGCTCCCGGTCGATGAATTCTTCGATGGCCGGGAGGTAGAACGCATCTTCCTCATCGGCAAAACTGATGGATGTCCCTGTTTCACCGGCCCGGCCGGTGCGGCCGATGCGGTGGACGTAATCTTCGGGATCCCGCGGCAATGTATAGTTGATGACATGGTCCATACCTTCGATATGGATACCGCGTCCGGCAACATCGGTGGCCACCAGGACACGAATTTTTTTGCTTTTGAAATCTTCAAGACGCCGGACCCGCTTTTTCTGGGGGACGTCCCCCGAAAGGGTTGAGCACCTGATGCCGTGACGCGACAGCTTTTCCGACAGGCGCCGTACCTCATCCCGCCGATTACAGAACACCAGGACGCGTTCAAGATCCTGCTTGTCGATAATGTTGAACAGCAGGGAAAACTTTTCATCCGTGGTTACAATGTAAACGATCTGTTCGACCGTTTCGACGGCGATCTTTTCGGGCTCTATCTCGACCGTCACCGGGTTGCGGGTCCACTGGGAGGCGAGTCGGACAATATTTTCGGACAGGGTGGCGCTGAAAAGCAGGGTCTGACGTTTGTCTTTTTGCGGTGTGCTGTAAATAATGCTGCGGACATCCGGGATAAATCCCATGTCCAGCATCCGGTCCGCTTCATCGATGATCAGTATCTCGACATCTTTCAAGGTCAGGTCGCGTCGGCGTTTGAAATCAAGCAGCCGCCCGGGAGTGGCGACGATCATGTCTATGGAACCGCGGCTCAGCTTATTGCGCTGCTTAACGTAATCCATGCCCCCGAACACGGAAACAATGTTGAGGGATGTGTATTTGGATAGTTCCTGGGCTTCTTCCGAAATCTGCATGACCAGTTCTCGGGTAGGGGCCAGGATCAATACCCGTGGGGATGCTTCGGTCCTCTTTTTCTGCAGGGGATTGGCCAGCAGCCTGGTAATGATGGTAATCAGGAATGCGGCAGTTTTCCCGGTGCCGGTCTGTGCTCTTCCGGTGGCATCCTTGCCGGCCAGGGTGCTGGGGAGAATTTCGGCCTGGACGGGGGTACAGTATTGAAAACCCAGATCAAAAATTGCATGCATCAGGGCATCGGGCAGATCGAAATCATGGAAGCGCACGCTGCCGTCATCTGGAGGGACTTTGAAACGGGAAGCATCCCAGTTTTCCTGCACATATCGGTCTTTACCCGCAGGGCGTGAAGCTTCGCCATTCTTGCGTTTTTCAGGCTTTCTGCGGTACGTCCGTTGGCGGGATGGTTGTTTGTTTTTTGCCGATCCTGATGGTGTGGTGTCGGGTTCGGTTGTTTTCCGTTGTGTTGTTGCTGATTTTTTTTCCAGAACAGGTTACCCTTAATTTTCATGCTCGATTGTGCACAGCAGAGCATATAGTATGTGTTTTTAAAAGTTTGCAACACTCATTTTTGATAGAAATACTGATGTCAGAATACCTTCTATCGCTTTTTTGCCAATTTATAAAGCCCTTTTTGAGATGGGGGTTATGGGGTTGACATTATATGCCCGCGGGATTTATAGGATGGCGCATGCATAACACCCAAAAATCTTCCCAAGCACCCGGCCAACGAAATCCACGGGTTGTCATCGCCTGTCGGGTCATGAAACCGGAATTGGATGCCCTGGCCGGTGATGGGCCCGATATAGAGATCCGTTATCTGGATCAGAACATGCACGAGAAACCCGCTCAGATGCCCTCGGTAATTCAGGCCGAAATCGATGACGTGGAAGTCTATGCCGGGCAGGTTGTCCTGGGGTACGGGCTCTGCTCAAACGGCATTGTCGGGGTCAAGGCCCCCCAGCAAGGGTTGATTATTCCCCGTGTGCATGACTGTATCACGCTGTTTCTGGGTTCGCGTGCTATTTATAATAAAGTGTTTTATGAAAATCCCGGGACCTATTACCTGACTCCCGGATGGGTCGAGGATAGAAAAGACCCCCTGGGTTATATGGAATCCACTTACCTGCCGAAAATGGGTCGGGAGAAAGCCGAGTGGGGCATCCGGGAAGAGCTGAAAAATTATACCCGGATCGTTATGATCGACACCCAGTCGGCTGACATGGAGCCCTTGAGGAAAATAGCCCGTGAGAATGCCAGGTTTCTGGACAAAGAGTATGTCGAAATCAAAGGGAAGAAAGAATTTTTCCAACGAATTCTATACGGTCCCTACCCGGATGCGGACTTTATCCATCTGCAGCCCGGAGAGATCATGCAGCAGGAGATGATCATTGATGTCTGATATTTTCATGGCCAAGTGCTTCTGCAGCGATGCCGCCATGAAAATCTGCACGGATATGGTTCAGGTACTGGGCGGTTATGGCTACACACGTTCTTACCAGGTGGAGAGAATGTTCCGGGATGCCAAACTGACCCAGATTTTCGAGGGAACCAATCAGATCCAGCGTATGATCATAGCTCGCGAAATGCGTCAATCCTGACATGGCAAGGGCGCATAGATTTACAGCGGTTGTCGGAGTAACGTTCCGCTTGATGTTCATTTAGATCTCGATCGGAACCTATTTACGGCAGCAGCTATGACCCCTCAAATCGTTATCACGGTCGACAATCCATGCATCAGGCCCTATAGTAATATCATGAAAGAAAATAACCCAAAACTGGATGGCTACATAAAAAGCCAGACCGCTGTCATTTTTGTCTGCCTGGCGTTGGCGGTGGGTTTCGTCAGTGGTATCGCCCTTACGATTTACAAGCTGGATTCAGAGACTGCGTTTACCCACGAGCAACCTCCGCAAAATCAGCAAGGCAGCAAAGATGGCATGCTGGCCGCCCTGGAGGACGAGGTCAAACGAAATCCTGCAAACGCAGGGGCCTGGGTCCAGCTGGGCCATCTCTATTTTGATAAGGACCAGCACAAAAAGGCCATTCAGGCCTATGAAAAATCACTGGAACTCTCACCCGACAATACCAATGTGATCACCGACCTGGGTATCATGTACCGCAGGAGCGGTGACCCGCAAAAAGCCATCGAGATGTTCGACAGGGCGATTACCCTCGATCCGCAACAGCAGAACGCCCGCTTCAACAAGGGCATCGTTCTCTTGCACGACTTGAAGGACAAGGTGGGTGCTGTCGCCGCCTGGGAGGGGCTTCTGGAGATCAACCCGGTGGCCATGGCGCCCAACGGGCAGTCTGTGGACGCGTTGATCCAGCAATACAAGTAATAAAAAGCCCCATCATCGCATTGGCGATGATGGGGCTTTTTATTACGAGACGCGGCTTCGCCGCTAAATTACCAAACTATGCGGATGTCTCACCCTTTTGTTGCCGTATTCCGATATACCTATTCGAGAGCTTTATCCGGCAGGGCTGAAGCCCTGGACTACAGGCCGACGGCTTTGTAGCGCAGGGATTTATCCCTGCTAAGGGATCAAAAAAATATTGACATTAGTGTATAGGTGCTATACTCTTTAGACATGCAAGATTCAAAGATCCATTTCATTCATGAAAGGTTTATGACGCTGGTCAAACTGGCAGCACAGCTTGAGAAGATGCCGCGCAGGTTCGGAACCGAAGAACCGCTCACCAGTCGCGAAATTCACATTATCGAGGTCAGCGGCGACAACGATGAAATCTACAGTGTCACCGATCTCGCCGGGCTTCTGGGCATCACCAAGGGGGCGGTGTCACAAAACTTGAAAAAGATGGAAAAAAAGGGGCTTACGGTTAAAATTGCCGATCCTAAAAACAGTTCCAGATCCATCGTCAAACTGACCTCGAAAGGGAAAACAGCCTATTATGCGCACAAGCACTGGCACGAAACCATGGACGGGGGATTCAAAGCCTATTTTCTGGAATTGAGCGAAGACAAAGTTGATTTTATGCTTGATTTCATTGCCAAGGCCGAAGATTTTATCAAGCGGGCCATGCGGTAAAAAAAATTTGAAATAAGCGTATAGAAGATATACACTAAGTGCAGATTTACAGGGAAGAAAAGAGGACTTCATCACGAAATCACAAAAGAAATTGAAACCACGAAAAAAGCGGCTTTTAGTATTTCATGTTCTCGCTGAGATGCCTTCGCCTAATGGCAGCAGATATTGAAGAAAAGCAATTCTTTGTGTCCTTTGTGCCTTAGTGGTCTGAAAATTTCAGAAAAGGAGAAAACCATGTTAACCCAAACAGAAGCGCAGCCGAAATCACCGCACGTATGTCCGCATACCATTTCGTTTTTTCTGGACAATCGGTTCAGAAAAATCATTCAGAGCCCTAAAAGGATCACGGGGCCCTACATCAAAGCAGGGGACACCGTGATCGATATCGGTTGCGGGCCCGGTTTTTTTTCCATTGAAATGGCCAAACTTGTCGGCGCGAACGGCAAGGTCATTGCCGTTGATCTACAGAAAAAAATGATAGCGCACACAAAGAGAAAAGCTGCAAAGTACGGTATGCAGGACCGCATGGAATTTCATCAATGTGAAGCAGATCATATCGGATTGAACTGCAAAGCGGATTTCATCCTGGCTTTTTACATGGTTCATGAAACGCCAAACCGCCTGCAATTTTTCCAGGAGATCAAAAGCATGCTGAAGGATGGAGGGCAATTGCTGGTTGTGGAACCCACAATGCATGTCAGCAAGGCCGCTTTTGCCCGGATGCTGATGGACACCGAATCAGCCGGCTTAAGGGCGGTCGATTTTCCAAGGCGCAAAGGTGGTCGAAGCGTC
>JAFDAT010000291.1 GCA_019313725.1 Deltaproteobacteria bacterium | reverse complement strand
ACCAAAGCCTTGGCCGAACAGAAGGTGGTAGCAGCCGCTGCAGATCGTTTAAAGACCATCGTCCTGCGCCCACACCACATCTGGGGGCCGGGAGATAGACATTTTATCCCCCGTATTCTTGATTGGGCCGATAAAATCAGGATGGTGGGGGACGGTAAAAACCTGTCCGACAATATCTATATCGACAATGCCGCGGAGGCCCATCTACAGTCGGGGGATGCTCTACGGGAAAATAACGACCTGTCCGGCAGGATCTACTTCATCAGCCAGGGGGAACCCGTGTACCTGTGGGACATGATCAACAATCTTTTAAAAACAGGCGGCAAATCGCCGGTAACAAGATCGATCTCCAGGCAAAAGGCCTATGCTATCGGAGCACTGCTTGAATTGGTTTACAAGGTGTTTCATCTGAAATCCGAGCCCAGGATGACCCGCTTTTTAGCCAATGAACTGTCGGCAGCCCAATGGTTTGATATCAGTGCCGCTAGAAAGGATTGGGGATTCAACCCAAAGGTCACCACGGAAGAAGGACTGAAACAATTAAAAAAATGGCTGGAGGACAATCAATATGAAACTGACTGACATCTATCCTGTTGAAAAATGGGTTGAACTGGAGCAGGAGATACATGACCGTTTCCATCTGGATTCCAATGTCTTTAACGTGGACGGCATCCGGATTTCGGAATTTAAAGCCTGGGTCAACATGTTGTGCCCCGTCATAAAGGCGACCGACAAGGGGCAGAGCTTTATCTGTGCCGTGGCCCATATGAATCTGGCCGTCATGGCTAAAAACAGCGGGAAAGCGGTGGTGGAAGAGTGCGATGCCGGGTTGGTGAAGATCGTTATTCCTATTTTTTTGCGGGAAACTTTCCTCGGCGCCGTAGGCGCGTGCGGGTTGCTGATGGATGACGGAGAAGTGGATGCCTTCCTGGTCAACAAAATAACGGATATCGAAGAGGAAAAAGTAGCGAACTTATCTGAGGATATCGGCAGTATCTCTTCGAACAAAATAAAAGAGTTGATCAGTTTTGTCGAAGACAAAATTGATCATATACTAACAAAAGAATAATTCGTCATTTTTGAATTATTCTTTTGTTAGTCGGGCAACTGATCGTAAAAATACAGCATGGCATCCGAGCGGGTGACGATCCCGATGACCCGGCCATCTTCGACGACGGGCAATCGACCGACATCGTGCCTGACCATCAGGCGGGAGGCCTCCATGGGGCTCTTTCCCGGTTCTATGGTGACAAGGTTACGACTCATGTAAGCCTTGACAGGTGACTTGAGGTTTGACTCTTTCCTGATCTTTCGAAAGTCTCTGCGGGAAATAATTCCCACCAGTACATCGTTGTCCACAACGGGAACACCGGTACACCCTTTGTCCCGCAATATGGATGCGGTTTTTTGCATGGTTGTGTCGGCACCCACGGTAACCACAGGAAAAGACATGATATCACTGATCTGGATGGAGGAGATCTGGTTGCCGGAAATCAGGCTCAATATCAATTCCTCCACAGCATCCGGACTCACCGATTTCAGCAATGCCGACCCGGCACCGGGATGTCCTCCGCCCCCAAGCGCCTTCATGATGGAACCAATGTCCAGGGTCGCAGCGTTGCTGCGACCGATCACGATGTTACGCTTGCGGCTGGTGTTGATAAAAATGCCAAAGGCGGCATCCACATTGAGGATCTCCCGAAACATCCGCACCACGACGGCCAGGCTGTCTACATGTCCCTCGATTTCCACCCGGCTGAGACTGATTTTGTATCCGTTCAGTTTGATGCGGTTGGCCGACTTGAGCATTTCAAACAGAATGTGCTTTTGTTTCTCGCCGTAGGCCGGCCGGAGAAAGGCGTTCACAATGGAAAGATCGGCTTTTCTTTCGAGCAGCCATGCCGCCGCATAGGCATCCTCTGCGGTGGTCGATGAAAAGGTCAGGTTCCCGGTGTCCTCGTACAGCCCGAGCAGAAACAGGGTTGCCTGCATCGGGGTTATAATTTTGCGCTCTTTTTTCAGTTCCCGCACCATCAAGGTGATGGTGGCTCCCATTTTTTCCTGGCAGACCTGCTGTGCTTCGATATTGCCTGGAATCATGTGGTGATCCCAGACAACCACCTCGAGGTCATTCCTGTTTTTGAGGCTTGCCAGCCCTTCTATGCGTTCCCACTTGTTCACGTCCATCACCACCACTTTTTTAACCGCATCCGGGTCGACCTGATCGGGCGTGATGTATTGGAAAATATCTTTGTGAATGGAGAGAAAGGCCTTGACGTTGGGGTTTATGCTCTTGGGAATGACCGGTATTGCCCCGGAAAACAACAGGGTTCCCGCCATAACCGATGCCAGGGCGTCAAAATCCGTGTTTTTGTGGGTGATGATGATGATCATAATGCTAAAATAATCTCCAACTGTTCAAACAACGGGTTTAGAGAAAGCTGTTGGAATGGGTCCAGCTCTTCCTGAATTCGCCTGAAAGTATGCCGCTCAATGTTTTCCGGACTTGAAAACAGGCGCAGGCATCCCTGAAACAGAAAAAAACTCAAAAACAGAACGATGGCGGCCGTCAGAAAGGCGTGCAGGAAAAAGTCGGTGGTGAGGTAATCACCGCTGAAATAATGACCGGCCGTGACCCACCCGATGTGCCCCATTAAGGCTAATATCGGCAGGTTGAAAAAAATCTGCAGTATGAAATTACTGAATCTTCGGGAAGTCCGGTCGAGCGTAGCCCCCAAGGCTGCCTGCCAGATACCGGTCAAGGTTGCATCCAGCGCCTGGTTTTGCGGAATCAGGTGCCCCGGACGCCGGATGCTCGGTTGAAAACCGCCTTGCACCAGTTGTTCGGCAATCTCAGGCCAGTTTTTCATAATTTCGACTCGGTACCCCCGCATGGCCGCTCCCACCCGTGCATTTTTTTCGGCACCGGCAACATGGGCCTGGGCATCTTTGAAATGACGCAGGGAGGATATGACCCCCAGAACCTGCCGGATGGGGTTGCCGAATCTGAACATGGCCATCATCCCGGTACCGAAAATCAATATTCGCGCCCAGATGGCGATCATCCATCCCATGGGGCCCACCCAGCGGTTGGCCAGTCTCTGATACAGCAGAACGTTCACCCCCAGCCCCTGTCCGCCGCCCTCTTCGCGGATGGCGGCAAAGGCTTTCTGCAAACCGGACTGCTCAGCCCTGGCCACAGCCCCGCGCGCTTCAAGGAGCTTGTCGGTGTATTTCGCGGCGGTCCCGCGGACCTCTTCCAGCATGAAATTGCGCAGGTGGCGTGTATTTTCCACACGGCTTTCAATACCGTATTCCGGGCGATTGAAGCTTTGCGCGATGACCTGCTGAAGTTCAGCATACTGGTCGAAATCGTGACGGGGACCGGCATTCGGTTCCCATCCGGGATGCCGGAGGTGGCGGCGGGCCGAGATACAGAACAGCGATGGCATCGGCCGGTTCCAGGCGGCATGGATGTATGTTTTAAATTCAGGGAGAATGGCCTGCTTCAGCTCGGCCGCATCGATTCGGTCACACTTATTCAATACGCCGATCAGTGCATCCCCCTGAAAATATGGAATATAGTCCGCAAAAAAATCAACGTGGTCCCTGGTTTTAGGATTTTCCGCATTAAATACACACAGCAGTACATCCGAGCCTTTAATCGCTTTCTGAACCAGCGGTATGTGCGCCTGTCGAGCAGTGCTGTCGGTATCCGGGGTGTCAACCAGGACGAAATGATCGAAAAAAGGAATATCCGGCGCCACTTTTACGAGAAGATTGTTCTCGCCCAGGACATTTTTTAAATCATCGGCATCCTGCGGTTCCTTGCACAACAGGAGGGTTTTTTCAGTTGTCGGGCGCCGGCGGCCGGATTCACTCAGGTTATCGGTTCCCGCAATGGCGTTCATAAGGGTGGATTTGCCGGCGCCGCCGGGACCGATAATGGTGACAACCAGCTTGCGGTCAAACCTGGTTTTCAGGCCATCCATGCGCAGCAGCACTTCCCGGCATTCTTTCTTCAATGTTGCCGCAGGGTTCCAAAGCGGCAACGCTTCAAGCTGGGCACACATGTTTTCAATCTCCTTTTTGTACCCTTGCATGGTGCCAAGTGCTTTTATTTTTTCGGCTTCTTTCATTATGTGGTGTCCTCACGTTGTCCGTGGTCAGTAAAAAAGATTGAACCCAGAACGCTTGATTTGCCGTGATGGCATATTTTTTTCAGGGCTGAAGCCCTGGCCTACATTGGCAACACTCTGATATTTCATATTTTATTCCAGTATTAAAAACCTGTTCCTTTGGGATAGGTCAGAGACAATTGGCTCTGCCGAAATCATTCTGAAATGGAATCCAGTAGATAGACTCTCTATTCTGAGAGCATCTAATAGTTGAACGTTCAATGTTCGATGTTCAAGGTTTTTTCTGTAACTTCAGGCTTTTGAATCCTCAGGCGCATGTGTTCTGTGATAGAGCCCCTTCTAGGGACAACGCAATGCCTGGTCCTCTGGACCGGGAGTCTTTACTTTCAGATGCGCCAGCGTACCTTCAATACTTCGAATTAACGTTTCAGATTCATCCAGAGCCTGATTGGCCGCCGTGAGTATGTCGCCGCTTATCTCCTTTTCAAACAACATCTGGATGGTTTTCAACTTGTCGTCCAGCCAGGTTCGGGTTATGGGGATCAGTAAAATTTCCAGCTGCTTCTGATCGGCTTTTTTCAGCCCCGAGGTTGCCGGAATGGCCACCAGGGCATACAGATCCTTCAGGCCGAACAACCCGGTGAGTTTGACCTTGATGCCGGCTGCCCCCACCGGATCTCCGGTTGAAAGGATGTAGGTGATCGCGGCCGTCGCCGGTAGGACGGTCAGAAAGGCCGAAAAAGTCTGCCTGATTCTGGACATGAGACCCATTTTATTTCTAAAATGTTCGGCCAACTGGGCCAGTTCGCTGTCTAT
>JAFDAT010000290.1 GCA_019313725.1 Deltaproteobacteria bacterium | reverse complement strand
TTCCCAAGGCCGTCATCATCACGCTGTCGTCATCCCTCTTTGTGGCCATGGTGATCAATCCGGCCATGGCGGCGTTTTTTTTGAAACTGCCCTTCGGACATCGGTATGCAATGGCCAAGGTAACCGCCGAAGAGATTGAAAGAGCCGGTGAAGCCCCCATAACCATCCGAGGTCCGATGCTGAAAACTTACCGCTGGTTCCTGAACAGCGCTTTGAATCACCGGGTGGCGGTGCTCATCATGGCCTTTTTAGCCGTAGCAGCCATGGCCATGATCTGGCTCTACCGTATCGGCCTCGAAAAACCGGTGGAATTTTTTCCCAGTGTTGACCCGGGCAGCATTTATATCAATCTCGATGTACCCGAAGGGGCGGATATCGGCTATTCGGACCGCATTGCCCGCCAGGTGGAAATGGCGCTCTGCAATGGATCCGCTCAGCCGCTGGCGCCTCCGGATGCCGATCCGTTTGACTGCTACAACATTGATAAAGATCAGAAAAATCATACCTTGCGAAGGGGTGATCGGGTAGTGGGTCTTACGGACATGGTAAATGTGAAAGACATCTATTCGAGAACGGTGGCTGTTTTGGGCGGCAGCTCGCAGTTTGAAAGTAACTCACCCAATCATATCGGGATCCAGTTTCATGATCTGGAAGATCGCATCACATCTTCCAAACATACCACCGAGGAGATTCGTAAACGCATAACCGGTATTCCCGGGGCGCGCATCAGCATAGCAGAACAGCAGGAAGGACCGCCCACCGGTGCGCCAATCAGTATCGAGATTTCGGGAGACAATTTTACTGTTCTGGGGCGTATTTCCAAAGAGATCCGTCATACATTGGAAAAGATTCCCTTTGTTCAGGATATTCGTGATAATTACGTAGCCGGTGCGCCTACGGTCAAGGTTCGCGTGGACCGGCAAAAAGCCGCTATGATGGGATTATCCACGGAAATCGTCGGCTTTGCGTTGAAGGTGGCTTTCAACGGCATCAAGGTTTCCACGTTCCGGGAAGGAGACGAAGACTTTGATATTACGGTTCAGCTGTCCAAGGCGGACCGTATGGCGACGGATGTTCTCCGTGAACTCCTCATCCCAACTGGTGACGGCCTGGTACCGTTGAGCACCATAGCCAAATTCGAAATAACCGGCGGTCTGGGTGAAATCAATCGGATCAACCATGAGAGGGTGGTGACGATAACGGCCAATGTCGATGAACAGCATGTCCCCAGTGCGGTGGTGAGATCTCAGGCCGGAAAGATACTGGAAAAAGTCAAATTACCCCCGGGGTACAAAATCCGTCTTACCGGAGAACAGGAAGAACAGGATGCAGCTCAGGCGTTTCTCTCCAAAGCTTTTGCGGCAGCTCTTTTTTTGATCATGCTCATTCTGGTGACCCAGTTTAATTCCGTTTCTCAACCGCTGATCATTCTGACCTCGGTCATCCTTTCCCTGGGAGGGGTTTTTCTGGGACTCTCTTTTATGGGATTTCCTTTCGGCATCGTCATGACCGGTGTTGGTGTAATCTCGCTGGCAGGGGTTGTGGTGAACAACGCCATCGTCCTGATTGATTATACCAACCGGCTCCATAAACGGGGCATGCGTTTCAGGGCAGCCATTATCTCGGCAGGATGCACACGATTGAGACCGGTTCTGCTTACGGCCATAACGACCATCCTGGGGCTGCTGCCAATGGTTACGGGCATAGCCTTTAATTTTCGAAAAATGGAGATTTCATGGGTCAGTGAATCCACGCAATGGTGGAGTTCCATGGCCAGTGCGGTCATTTTTGGGCTGGCTCTGGCAACAATACTGACACTCATCGTTGTGCCGACACTTTATGCGTTGATCCACACGACAACGCTGGCCTTGTCACGCTGGATAAAGGCCGCGCGCAGGGCATATTGGGCGCCATTCTATCGTCTGACCGGGTTGGAAGAAGACGACGAATAATTCACCCGCCGGTTTTAGCGGCCGGGATGAAGGCGTTGCCGGCTTTGTTTTCGATAAAACCAATAAGCACAGGGGGTAAAATGGAGAAAAAGGTGGCAGTTTGCACGGCTGACGCAGCGGAGATGGGCGGGCCTTATTCCCAGGCGATCACGCACAATGGATTGATCTTTCTCTCCGGGCAGGGGGCCGTGGATCCGTGTACCAATCAGGTCCGAACCGGGACGATCGAACAGGAGACCCGGCTGGCGATCGAGAACATTCGCATCATCATGGCGGCGGCCGGGGCGTCTTTAAGCAATATACTGCAGATAACCGCTTACCTGGTGGATATCCGTGAATATGGCCGCTTCAACGAAGTATATGAAAAGTATTTTCACCAGAACCACCCGGCGCGGACATGTGTCCAGGTCGACAAACTGCCCTTTGGCCTGCGTGTGGAGATCGATGGCATCGGTTTTGTTGGATCCCGGTCCGGGGCACAGAACAGCTGACCGACAGTTTAATTTGTGGTTGACTTTTCCGGGCGGCATACCCTATCTTTGATAAACGGGTACATAACTCTCGGTGCTCAATCCTGTTAACATGCAAATCTATTTGACCACCAGCAGAATATATCGCGCATCAGGTTGTATTTCCCTCTATCTTGTTGCTGTATCTCTGATCTGAACTAAACAATTGGTGGATTGTCCGGGACGGATGTGCTGTATCGGATTATTCACTTTCACGAGAAAGGAGGCAAAAATGACAGACAGCGTTTACAAAATTATCGAACTTGTTGGCACGAGCAGCGTTTCCTGGGAGGAGGCGGCTAAAAATGCAGTGGAAAAAGCATCCAAAAGCCTCAGGGAACTCAGGGTGGCCGAAATATCAAAATTGGATATGAAGGTGGAAGACGGCCAGGTTGTGGCATACCGGGCCCGTGTTACCCTGTCTTTCAAATACGGAGCGGATTAATCCGGACCATGCTCTGAGAAGCAATTGCAAACAAAGAAGTCGTCGTTGGCGGCTTCTTTTTTTCGTTCGTAACAGTGTTTTACGGACTGAAAATGCTGTGAATCGGATTTTCAGAAAAAAATGGGATGTTGACAAAAAAAGCAAGCTGTAATAATTCGCGGAGAATTATTCTTTAAGATAGCATCCCGTTGCGGAAAAGGATCTTTTATGAGCGCCAGTGCCTATATGATGGAAGGTGAGGAAGAAGCGCGTCGGCTGGACATGAAAACGGTTCCTAAAACAGTTCAGGAGCATGCGCTCTGGGCAGGGCTCAAGCCGGGAATGCGTGTTGCTGATCTGGGGTGCGGTTCCGGAAAAACATCATATTACCTGAATAAGCTGGCTCAGCCAGGCGGTGAAACTCTGGGCATCGACAATGCAAAGCAGCGTATCGACTATGCCGAAAATCACTATCAGGATGAAGGCTTGTCTTTTGTGCAGAAGGATATCAGGCAGGATCTTGGAGACCTGGGACAGTTCGATTTTGTTTGGGTACGCTTTGTTCTGGAGTATTATCGTTCCGGCAGTTTCGACATTGTCAAGAACGTGACGAACATTTTAAAGCCCGAGGGGATTCTATGTCTGGCTGATCTTGATTATAACTGCCTTACGCATTTCGGACTGCCGGAAAGACTTGAATCCGCCGTCACGGGTATGATGACGATGCTCGAGAAAAAGGCTGATTTCGATCCTTATGTCGGCCGAAAGCTCTATTCTTTCCTGTATGATCTCGGGTACAGGGAGATTGACGTGCATCTCACTCCCCATCATCTTATTTTCGGCGAGTTGAGCGAAACGGATGCGTTTAACTGGACCCTGAAAGTCAAATCAAACGTTGTTAAATCAGTGTGCCGGTTTGACCAGTACGAGGGTGGTTACGATGAGTTTTTCAATGAATTCAGGACGGCCTTTGAAGATCCCCGGCGATTCACCTACACACCTGTGATTTTGTGCCGGGGGAAAAAACCGGTTTAGACAACAAAAGACCACCGATTATTCCCACGGGTTGCAACGTGGTTATTGCATTGGTGGAAAAACAGTTTGTACCCTTCCTGATAGATATAGAACCAGTGGACCCCCTCACCCCAGATCATCAAAACGAAGACGGCCAACGGACCGGAGGCAATCGCTGCGATGGGGCCTATATAGTGTATATCTTTCCGGTGACCGCGCTGCCGAGCCAGAAGACGGAAAATGATTTCACGAATGCCCATTACCGAAATAGCGCCCCTGCCCCCCCTGAACAGTGAAGGTGATGAACCGATTGACCCCGCGGAGCCGGGGCAGTTGGCCGGGCATGTGCCACTTGCCGATGAAGGCGGTGTCGTAGCCAGCAGCCTTAATATTTTCAAAAAAGGTGTGGTTTTCATTGTTCCAGGGCGTCAGATTATTTTTTACGCCGTGGGTAAGGGCATACTGGCCGGCAAAAAACTGGTGCGGCTGGGGCTGCACAGGCTGGTGGTGACAAAGGCGTTTTTAAAATGCACCCCTTCGCGGCAGAGGCGATCAAGATTGGGGGTCTGTACCATGGGGTGCCCCAGAATACTTAAAGCATCCCACCGGTGATCATCGGTGAGAATGAAGATGATGTTGGGTGCATCGGCTGTATGACCCCATATATTTGGAGGCAACGCAAAGCAGATAATCACGGTTGTCAGCAATAGAACGGCGGCGGTCAGTTTCTTTCTACGGCAATTTGAGTTGCGCAACAGCTTAATTATGGATTTTTTCATTAAAATGAAGTGTATTGTTTGAATATGGAATTTTTTAAGACAAGGAGATTATAGTACAAATTGATTATAAGCCTATCACTCTAAGAAATCATGAAATACCATATTTTGAGCACCACGAAATGTATTTGAAAAAATGAGGAATACCCACAGATGAGTTACCAAATAATTAATACGGATACAAACAATGGCGCTGTTAGTTCCCCCCAGATCGTAAAAACGATCAATCACCTAGGTCCGGAAAAGAAAGGACGTACGGTAAAAAAAATCAGTAAAAAGCAAATCATAAACCACCTGAACTATATTAATTTTCAGGATGAATCTATTGCCATCAATTTAAAGCATTCGCGGTTTGACCATTCTGTATCACTTCAGGCAAAACCGCAGCCCTGCACTGGAAGTGAGCTTTCCTGCTTGTGGGCCGATTCATCAGGAATCGGCAGGAAGCTTAACACATATGGGTTTGAAAATATCAGCTTCAGGTATGGTAACAACAACCTTATTTTAAGACCAGAGCTTCTCAATATAGATAAGTCAGGCATCAGTCTTGCACTGTCTGAGTTATATTATCCATTGATTTTTAAGAAAATTATGCATTACCCCTGCAAGGGGATCAAGGCGCAGCTCATTCAGAACAGCGCTATTTTTGAAGGCAATTTAACCAATTTTTCTTCGACCTCTTTTCACGTCAGGGTTGCACTGGTGCCGCCACAGACATCACAATCGATCAACCCTGGTGCAAGCGTTGAGATCATTTTGTCTAATGAAACAGAAATTCTTTATTCTGGTGAATGTTGGATACAAAATCAGTCAATAGCTGATAACAATATTAAAATTATAATAGAACCTATTGTAAGGAATATTCAACGATTTAAATCGAAGAAGTTCAGAAGTAAAAGAGTAGATACATCACCATCACCAAATATTCTGTTCAAGCATCCATTTACAAAAAAGTTTTATGACATGAACGTAGTCAATCTTTCTGGGTTGGGTTTTTCTGTAGAAGAAAAACAAACCACCGCTTCACTTCTACCCGGAATGATACTTCCTGTAGTTGAAATGAGTTTTGCCAATGGTTTTAAAATTCGGTTTAAAGCACAAGTCATATATCGTAAAGATGTTGATGTAGAAGAAGGCGCAACTAAAAAAAGTTTTAGATTCGGATTAACAATTCTCGATATTATAAGTGAGGATCATTTAAAACTATTATCATATTTACATCATGTAAATGATAAAAATGTATATATTTGCAATATATTAGATATAGATTCACTCTGGAACTTTTTCTTTGAATCCAATTTCATATATCCAGAAAAATATAAATTCTTGCAATCACATAAAGCAGAGATCAAAGAAACCTATAAAAAACTATACACACAGCAACCCGATATTGCGAGACATTTTACCTATCAAGATGGTGGTTATATAGCTAGTCATCTTGCAATGATTAGATTTTATGAAAACTCCTGGTTGATTCACCACCATGCCTCTAACAGAATGTTATCCTTTCGTGCCGGTCTGTCAGTATTAAATCAAATAGGGCTTTTTTCAAATGATTCATATAACTTATATTCAAATCATATGAATTATTTGCTTTGTTATTTTAGGTCTGAAAATAAATTTCCGAACAGAGTCTTTGGTGGTGCAGCAAGGACAATCAACGACAAATTGAAATGTAGTGTAGAGTCTTTTGCCTATTTTCATTTCACTGAACCATCCATTACCGATATGGATATATCTTGGAAATGGAGTTTAACACCGACAGATAATGATGATTTAGACGAATTAAATGTATTTTATGCGCACAAATCATCTGGCCTGATGTTAAAGGCGCTTGATCTTGAAAAAATATCAACGGACCAAGGCCTTTACGAATTATTTAGAAATTCAGGATTGAAACGGGACAGACATTTATTTTCATTAAAAA
>JAFDAT010000289.1 GCA_019313725.1 Deltaproteobacteria bacterium | reverse complement strand
CACTATTCCCGTATACGTTTAATCGGTGCCCGCGGGGATCATGATCGAACTGTGGCCAATTATGCCAATAATGCCAATTATAGCTTATGATGTCAAGCGCTTAAGGTTTCACTTGAATTGCATTTGAAACTGCTGTTGTCATTTTTTTGTCCCTTCATTGTTTAGCTTGGTTCGAGCGACAGAATTTCCCGGGCCTCGTCAGGTGCGGCCACAGCTCTGCCCATTTCCCGGGCAATGGCTGCGACTTTACCCACCAGCATCGGGTTGGATGCCAGTGAACCATCCGGCATGTAGAGGTTGTCCTCCAGGCCGACGCGCACGTGACCGCCCATCAAGATTGCCGCTGCCGCCATGGGGATTTCCACCTTGCCGATGCCGGAAACCGTCCAGGTGGATCCGGCGGGGATGGATTCCGATAGAAACAGAAGATTTTTAATGGATGCCGGCATGGACCCCGGCGCCCCTAAAACAAAATTGAAATGCAGCGGTGGCTTCAGCAAACCTTTCTTTTGCAGGAACACAGCATTATTGATCATTCCCGGTTCAAACACTTCGATTTCCGGCTTAACGCCGGTTTCCCTGAATACGCCTGCCAGATGTTCGATAAACTGCGGCGAGTTTTCATAGACAATGCCGGGGAGATTGTTTGACCCGGTTGTAAAGGAAGCCGATTCCGGCAACAGCTGTACGGGCTTTACCCGAGCGTCCCAATCTTTTCCCGCACGGGCTCCGGTGGACAACTGTACAATGACGTCCGGTGCCATGGCCTCAATCCGGATGACGTTTTGCCTGTACACCTCGACATCCAGGGTGGGTTTCTGGTTGTTGTCCCGCGCGTGGACGTGAAACAGGCTCGCACCGGCATCCGCACAACACCTTACATCCTCAGCGATTTCTTCGGCGGTAACCGGCAGGTTTTTATTCATTGCCTTGGTGGGAACATTGCCGGTCAATGCCACGGTGATGATGAGTTTCTGCATGTTCGTCTCCCCAGGCTGCCTCACAACCATTTTTTACGGGGTTGAACAGACAGTCAAATAGTTGTTTTTCCTTCTTCCCAAGCTGCATCCGCAGGGCTACATTGACAAACCCAATGAAAATCTTGGTGGCCTTTGTAACTTTGTGTTTACAGGTCGTCCGGCTTTCTGAAAACGCCTTTGCGAAACAGCACCCCCATCTCTTTTTCGAAAACCTTGATCATGGAACCCTTGTCTTCCCCTCCCAGGCCCGCACCCAGTGCTTTTTGGTACGTATCCATAGCAGCACGGAAAATGGGCAGTGAAATATTGAGTTCGGCAACGGCCTCGTCCATGTGCCGCATGTCTTTATACGCATTGCCCAGGCTGTAGGTATCCGTGAAACGGTCTGCAAGTATTTTTTCAATGAAAAATTCCGAGGCAAAGCTCCGCCCGGATCCCGTGTTGACCACATCGGCTATATTCTCAGGCGCCAACCCCAGTTTGACGGCCATGGGAAGGATTTCCGCCAGTGTGGCCATATTGGCATTGTATATAACGTTGTTGATCATTTTTGCAAGCTGACCGCATCCGATCTTACCCATGTAGATAATCGTTTCTCCGACCGTATGCAAAACCGGTTTGACCTGTTCAAACACGTCTTCCGTCCCTCCGACCATGATCGTGAGGGCGGCTTCTCTGGCCTTCTGCTCCAGGCCTGTCACCGGGGCATCCAGCATCAGGATGCCCTGCCCTGCCAATACAGCGGCGGTTTTACGTGTCCAGAGGTACCCGCTTGTCCCGCAATCGACCAGGATCATGCCGGGTCTGGCTGCCTGAACAACCCCTTTCTCCCCATGCAGGATGTCATCGGCGACTCCTGCATTCGGCAGGCTCAACAGAATTACGTCGGCCTGGGCCGCTACCTCGGATGGTGATCCGGCAGGCTTGGCCCCCTGCTCAACCAGGCGATCCACAGCGCTTGCATCGATGTCATAAACGCAGAGATTGAATGGATGCCGGGCTATATTCCCCGCCATCCACTTGCCCATTTGGCCCAAACCGATAAATCCCACATGCTTCATTATAGTAATTCCCTTATTTTTGATAGGTGATTAATAGATACTTAATTAGTGTTTTTCCTTATTCTATTTTATGCTATGGTATTATTTCTAATACATGGTCGCTGCCGAAGAAGGATTATTCCATGCGTACGCTAAAAAGTGTAGACCAGCGAAAATCTATCACAAATCACCACCAAAAGAAAAGCCAAAGGCGTGAACCCAGGCACGGCGTCAAGCCGGGTTTGTATGTTGTTTTTAAAAAATCGCCCCGATTTCGTTTTGGCCGATCGCAGGTCCTGCACACGGCCACCCTCCTCGATGTCAGCCTCGAAGGTTTGAGGGCAAGGTACAAGGCCACGGATATGTGGTCCAGCCCGTTTGATCATATTTCAATTATAACTGCCGACAATACGGTTATTGTCAACGACATCTATTGTAAAATCATATCCGATTTCCAGGAAGCTTACATAAACGAGGGCGACCGCGCCAGGGTATGCGGGGTGAAGTTTTCCAAACTGAACAACAGCCAGAAGCGTAAGCTGGAAAACTTTATCCGGGAGCGCACTGTTGATGAAGAAAACTCGGCCCGGTGGAATGTCCAGTTCGATTAGCCCCATAGTTGGGGTAAACAACGCCTGAAGCCTGGATGGAATGAAAAAGAAAAGCCCGCTATCGTGAACGGGCTTTTCTTTTTCGGAAAAATTTCCCGATTTATGCCGACCGTGCGGCTTCCCAGCCGATCATGGCCTTCTTCCTGGTAGATCCCCAGCGGTATCCGTGAATCTCTCCGGATTTGGCAATCACCCGGTGGCATGGAATCAGGTAGGCCACTGGATTGATGGCCACAGCGTTGGCAACAGCCCGAATTGCTTCAGGACGCCCCATGTAGGCCGCGATATTCTGGTAGCTCACAACCCACATGACCACGCTTGGTTGTGCCGTTCCGTGTCTATGCTTATATGATGCCGGCTCCGATGGTGAAAAGCGACCCGAATCTTGCTGTATTTCATTAGAAACAGCTTGTTTTTTAAAAAAAACACACGTAATTTCCCCCTTACACCGTTCATTCTTAAATAAGGATCAGGCATGCTGGAAAAAATAATATCCGGAGGACAGACCGGTGCCGACCAGGCCGCGCTGGATGCCGCCATAAAGCTCGGCATCCCCCACGGGGGATGGCTCCCCAAGGGCCGCCTGACCGAGGATGGCCCATTGCCGACCCGATATGATCTTACTGAAATGCCCACCAACAGTTATCCGGAAAGAACCAAAAAGAATATCAGGGCGGCGGACGGCACGCTGATTCTTTCACACGGGGCGCTCACCGGCGGATCGGAGTACACCCGCAAGATGGCGCTGAAATACGTGAAACCCCTGCTGCACATCGACTTTCACAAGATGGTTCCGTTCGATGCGGCCGTCGTCATCAACAACTGGATGGTGGACCACGATATCAAAATTCTGAATGTCGCCGGGCCGAGGGCCAGCTCCGACCCCAAAATCTACCGGGCGTCAGCTGACATCATCGAAGCCGTTTCATTCCTGAACCTGTCTGAAAACAACCCCATGCAGACCCAAATGCCCGGAACGGATGCAGGCGCCCCCATGAGCCTTCCCAATAACATCCATACAGCCGTCGCCGATATCATCAGCGGCATGACCCTGAAGGACCGCGCTGTCATGGCCAATCTCACCGAAGGGGAACTCGCCCCGCTGCAGCTGAACCTGGGCATGTATATCCGGCAGCAACTGGCTTTATGGTCAGAGAACGAACCGTTCATGCGATCCTGCCGTCAGGCCGCTGAAGAAGAAGGCCTGGACATGTCCAACATCCCCATGGTGATCATAAAAAAAATTTGGCGGCAGTTGAAGAAGACGCATCGACTGCGGGTAATCAAGTGAAAACCTATCTTGATTGCATCCCCTGTTTTTTAAGGTCAAATGCCCGGTGGTCGCCAAGCACAGCGGTATGGACATGGGGTCGGCGGTTTTGAGCAGGTGTTGGCAGGAAAGCTATTTGGCATAATCCCGGTAGACCTTTACAGCCAGAAGCGCCATCGGCGCCAGGTGGTAGAACAGGTCGAAAATGTCGATGGGCCGATGCAGGGTTCCGTTCTTCAGCATTATGATTTTTTCGAGCACATGGGGCATGGGTTTGAACGGTGCCAGAAGCATGAAGACGGCAACAAATATCAGAATCGTATAGGAGATCTTATCGATGAAGTTAAACATACATGTTCCTTTATTTTTATCAAAATCCACAAGGAAAGGTGGATTGCCAATCCTGCTTGTGGCTATTCGGCGTTCGATGTTGGACGTTCGATGTTCGATGTTCATCTTTTCCGGTTCATCCGAGTTTGGTTTTCGACACTAACGCTACTGTTTACAGATCAAATATCCCTTGTCAAGAATTGTCAGCGCTTCCGGCTGCATCGGATTCATTGTACCCGGATTTTACCTTCGGCACCGCTGAAAAATTTTCCGGCCGGTTTTAAGGGCATACGACGGTTTATCTCTTGACTCCACTGCCGGCCGGCTGTTATGTAAGCGTCACTTTTAATCCAAGTAACAGCTGGATTAGAGAATTATCAGCAGCAGGTCTCGGTCTTGTACAAATTGCAGGTTTCCGGTGATGCTCGCTATACTTGAAATGCCCTCCGGCAATATATGCAGTTTTTTTTTAACCTGACAGATCCCTAAATGAGCGATTGCCAAGGTTGCCACAGCTACAAGGAAGATGCTGTTTCGCTATAGTGGTCTATGCGGTATAGCATCTGACACCGTAGATGTGGTAAGATCGGCAAGCCCAACGGGTTTCAAATTTTAAAATATGGTGAGTTTAAACTGGATTCAAGCAGCGATTGCCAGCGGTTTCAAACCGGACTCATATTCAGCCAGCAACATAGGCCTTCCCGTACGGATATGACAAACCAAACTGGCTTTCAGAAAGCGGTGGAAGGAAATACCCCTTAACTGACAGGTC
>JAFDAT010000288.1 GCA_019313725.1 Deltaproteobacteria bacterium | reverse complement strand
TTCCGATTCGGTATTTTTCGCTTCCTTTTCTTCCATGTAGTCCGTTTTTCCCAGGAGGTAGGACTTTTCGCCGAGAAATTCTTTGACGCTGAACCTGGACAATCCTTGAACCAGGATCTGGGATTTGTTGTCGTCCGTCTTGGCCATTTTCAGAATCAGGGCACAGGTGCCGATGTGGTGCAGATCTTCCTGGGTAGACTGCGTTTCACTTGACGGGCTTTTAGATACAATCAGTCCGATGATGCGATCGCTGGACATGGCATCATCGATAAGCTGAACGGATTCCTTCTGCATGACCACAAGCGGCAAAACCATTTTGGGGAAAAGGACGGTGTCATATAGGGGTAATATGGGTAAAACATCGGGTAGTTTGCTGGGATCGAAGTCCTTGCTGGGGTTCTGGTCGGCCATGTTATCCTCCGGGATTCCAGTCGGGCAAAGCCCGTAATTTTATTGTTTAAGCTGTGACGGGATCGTAGGGCTAAGAAAAATCCCGTTGCCTCAGGTACGCTTCTTACTCGATACGGGAATTGTATACGTTTTGTCAGATTTCTGTTTGGCAAGCCGGACTTCTAGAAATCCGTTGGCATAGGCTGTCGATACGTCTTCGGTGTCGATATGTGTCGGAAGGTAGAGAATGCGCTCGAAGTTGCCATACTGAATTTCCGCCAACCGGTAGGTTGCATTTGAACTGCGCGGAAGTTCCTGCCGGGTACCAAATATTTTAACAGCCCGACTGCTGATTTCAACTTCCAGCCTGTTTTTATCCACACCGGCAACTTCAGCGCGAATGATGATATCGTCCTTCGTTTCATAGATATCCATGGAAGGCTTCCACGTTCGCTCCTCAAGTGAAAACATGGGATTGATGGAGCGAAAAATATCTTCGATGGCGCTTTCAACCTTGGAGTGCCCTTTCTCGAATTCATTGCTGAATCGTATCTTGATATAGTCCATTGTAGATACTCCTGGATCGTTTAATGGAAAGTCGAATGGTTATTGGAATCAGTCCATAAATTTAGCATGAACATCTGGTTTTGTAAACCGGATATCTATAGGGCCCGAATGGATTAACATTCGTTTTGTCGGGATGGTTTATTCGTTGTTCATTGCGCTTTTCAGACAATTCTCCTAATGTGTAATGTATGCACAGTGTAGATGACAATCAAGCCAGGAAGATTATCGCCATCCAGTATGCGCTCTATTTCGGTTCTTTGGGTATTTTTTTGCCATACTTCAACTTGTACTGCTACCACCTGGGTTTCAACGGGGTCCAGATCGGCATCCTCTCTTCCCTGCGGTCTGTAGTGCTGGTCCTGTTTGCATTGATCTGGGGGGCCATTGCCGACCGGTTTCAGATACGCCGGACCCTATATATCCTGTGCAACCTTGCAAGTACGCTGATTTGGGGGCTCTATTTTTTTTCAGATGTATTTTGGGAGTTGCTCCTGATCACGGCTTGCTACGGCGTATTTTATGCCCCCATAATCGCATTTTTGGAGGCATTTTCCATGGACCTCCTGGGGAAAGAGAAAAGAGGTTACGGGCGGATACGGGCCTGGGGTTCAACTTCCTTTATCGCCACCGTCACGGTTGTCGGGTGGGTTCTCGGATGGCTGCCCATCCAGGTGATCCTGGTGTTTATTTTTATCGGAGGTGTGTTGCAGACCCTGGTCGGGATGAAAATACCCCCGATATCCACTAAATCGAAAGCCCTGTTTTCTTCAGGCATGAAGGCTTTCATCAATCAGCGGACGCTGGTGTTTCTCTTCTGTGCCTTTTTAATGCTGGCCAGTCATGGTGCGTACTATGGTTTCTTTTCTATTTATCTGGAGAGTCTGGGGTTCGGCAGCGGTTTTATCGGTTTTGCATGGGCGCTGGCATCTATTGCTGAAATTCTGGTAATGATAAATTCGAAGAAAATTTTTCAATATCTGTCATTTGAACGCGCATTGGCGATTTCATTCATCGTAGCGTCCCTCCGCTGGGTGTTGTTGGGGAGTTTTTATTCCTGGTACGCTATTCTAATGTTTCAGATTCTGCATGCCGGAACGTACGGAATGTTCCACGTGGCCAGCATTCTTTACATGGATCGGTTGTCACCTGCGGGTGCAAAAACCCTGGGTCAGTCCATCAACAACGCCATGACCTATGGTTTGGGGCTAATGACAGGCTTTTTTTTCAGCGGAATTATTTATGAAAATTCGGGCGCTGTTTTAAGCTTCCAGGTGAGCGCCCTGACTGCACTCTGTGCGGGGATTGTATTTGCTATTTTCCAGTACCTGGATCGGAGGAATGCGTTAGAAAAATGAGGATTAATCGGTTGTTGAAGGAAAGAGGAGGTGTCTTAGCCAGTTCAGCAGGCGGTTATTTTTTAACATTTCTCTGTCGTAGCGGTCAAAATCACCGAAAAGCCGCTCCGGTTCGTTGAACCAGTGGGCCCGGGTGGTAATCTCTCTTTCAGGGTCGAGCCGTTTGACAACGCGTGCTGGGTTACCCGCTGCGATGGCGTTGGCCGGGATGTTCCCGGTCACCACCGCACCAGCACCCACAATACTGTTTGCCCCGATGGATACACCTTTACAGACGATGACGCTGTCTCCTATCCAGACGTTGTCGGCAATGTGGACGGGGGCGGTTCTGCCGGTGATGACACGGTTGTAGATATCGTGCCAGTCCGAATCGGTGATGTAGGCATTGTTGGCAAACATGCAGCTGTCGCCGATACGGATTTCATCTGCGGAACTGATGCGGACACCGGGGCAGAGCATGCCGTAATTTCCAATATGCACGGCACCTTTTTCCGGGCTCCCCGGCCAGACCGAAATTCTTACTTTCTTGTCTGCAGAGGCAATGATGGTGGCAAATTCGCCGATATGGATTGGGCCGCCGAATATTTCCACATGCCAGGGTTTCATAAAGGTACACCCCCGTCCCAGGGACTGGAGTTGGGGTTTAAGAAAATGGGAACCGTACAGTTTTTGAAACCGGAGATAGATTTGTTTTAAAAAATAAGGTCTATGGTCTTTGCGCAATGTGGATTTCCCGGATGAATTGGTGGTTGGTGGCTACGAACCTTAAATTACCTGAAATTGTTTTCAAATTGATTAAACCTTGTTGAAAACGAATGTGGATGATTCAATGCCAGGATGTGAATCGTTCGGTTTGGAAATCGACTGACCCGATGCCTGCAATTAGCTGTCGGTGGCCCAGAGGCGGTGACTGAAAAGCTGGCTGGCCGGCGTAAGTCCATATATAGCATCCGCTGCCATAAGAATGACGGCGTTGGTCCAGGTTATTTTTTCTTCCGGCCACACAATGGTGTCAGGGTATGTATAGCCGCACCAGTAGGAGCCGTCCTCGAATTTACGGCTGATGATCCAGTTGAAAACGATTTCGGACAATTCGAGGTTGCCCATGGCGGCAAGCGCCAGGGTAAGCTCGGATGTTTCGGCCAGCGTGATCCAGGGTTCGTCGGACACGCAGCGCACCCCCTGGCCGGTAATGATGAATTTTTTCCAATACTGGTCAATGCGTTTGCGGGCTTCGGATCCCTGGACGGCGCCGGTCAGTACCGGATAAAACCAGTCCATGGAAAAGCGGGATTTGGTCATGTTGAAAAGATATGATTTGTGTTGAATGGCCTGGCCAAGCATTTTCAACGAAGCCTTCCAGGCGGGCTTGTCGTGCCCCATAATTCTAGCGATGGATATCGCACATTTCAGGCTCATGTATATGGAGCTCGATCCGGTCAGGAGAGCCATTTTGTCAATTTTACCTTCAGGGCTGACGGCCCAGTATACCTCGCCTTTAGCCGTTTGAAGGTTCAGCGCAAAGTCTATACCCCCGCGCATGGTTTCCCACATTTCCTTCAGAAAGACATCATCTCCCGTTGCCAGGTAGTAGTGGAACAGTCCAACGGCCAGATAGGCGGACATATTGGTTTCACGGGTTTTGTCTTCGGGCAATCCGTCCCTGTAGGTCGAAAACCAGCTTCCATCTTCGAGTTGGGTTGCTCCCATCCAGCGGTAGGCTTTCCTGGATTTATCCAGATGCCCACCAATGGTGAGTCCCATGGCCGCTTCAACATGGTCCCACGGATCGGTCTTGTCGCCGGGGCTCCAGGGAATCTCACCGTTTTCCTTCTGGGTATCGGCAATCAAACCGGCCACGGCCTCGATATCGATGGCCAGCTCCTGGAGCTTTTTTAATGCATAAGCATTCATTCTTTTTTACCTTTCAGCTTGATGCGTACAAGCTGATTTATATAGTGTGAATTTCCAGCAGGTGCAAGCTAAATTCTACTGGGAGCACACTATGCTGAATAATTCCTAAGGATCAGGGTCATATTCAGACATGGAAAGCTATGGTGGCGACTGTTCCTTGACAAGTTCTAAATACGGGATTATATTATTTAAATTTCAGGAATGAATGCTTCAAATATCAAAATATGGCGTCAGGCGCCAGTGCTCAGACAATTCAAACCTTTTTCGACAACCTCTTTTCAATAAAAGCAGACATTACCAATGAAACCTCCCGGATCTAAAACAAAACTGCTTCAGATTGTGTGGAGCACTTTTCCATGGTTGCTCGTGGCCTGTTTTGTGGCTTTTCTCTTTTTTCTGAACGGACGGATTCAAGATAAAAAACTTCACCTCGCCAAGGCGAAGCAGGCGGCGATCAAAATTGATACCATTCCGGTCAGCATCATTACCCTTACCCTTTTACCGATGCATCTGGAGGACAAAATCAACTTGCCGGGCTACGTGGATCCCTACGAGGATCTCTGGGTCAAGGCCGAAGTGAGCGGCCAGGTCGTGAATATCCCGGTGAAGGAGGGACAGACCGTAAAAAAAGGACAAGTCCTGGTTGAATTGGATGACAGGGATTACCGGCTGCGGCTCTCCCGTGTTGAAGCCGCTTACAAACTGGCCAAGCTGGAGTATGCGCGTATTGCCGCTCTGGACAAAAAAGGAATTACTGCAGCCAATCAGATGGACGAAAAAATTGCGCGG
>JAFDAT010000287.1 GCA_019313725.1 Deltaproteobacteria bacterium | reverse complement strand
GAGCATGCCCGACTGCCAGGCCGGTATGGACAGCATCAGCACCCCGACTACGGCTGCACCGGTTACCGCAGCCAGAGGCGAAATAGTGTTCAGCACCTTTTTGCCGATGAGGGAGTAGGCCACCCAGCTGCAGACGCCGCAGAAAATGTAGATGTCTCCCAACCCTAAGCCGTCTGATAAAATGGCGGCCGGTTTTCCGCCGGTGATGGCGAAGACCGCCCCGGTGACGGAGATCAGGATGCCGGTGACTTTCAGGGGAGTCATCTTTTCGGCGAAAAATAAAAACGAAAAAATGGCGATAAAAATGGGATTGTTGGCAATAATCAGCGAGGCTCGTCCGGCGCTGATCAGCTGCAGTCCCTTGAAAAAGAACAGATTGTAGGCGAACACGCCCGTTGCCCCCAAAAGAAGCAGTGAAAAAATCTTATTTTTATCCATACGGCGGGGAAGTCCTTCACTTTTGATGGTCAGGACCACCAGGAAAACGGTTGCCACCACGAACCGCAGAAATGCTGCGGAAACATGGTTCACATGCCCGGCGATTACCCTGCCGGCGATAAAAGTGCCCCCCCACAAAATGGCGGTCAGCAGGAGCTTGATATAGATACGGGTCATTGTTTCTGGCTTCTGGTTACATGATGTTTTTCGATAAAATCGCTTTCAATTCCTTGAGACAGGCAACCGCGGCCAACACATCTTCCTGTTCGTCGATACCGTTCCCGTAACTGCCCTCGCTTCGCCCCACGCCTCTGAAATTGAACCGCAGCGTGGTGAGGCCTTTTTGTTGGTACACGTGCCCGATGGATTCCACCACCGGGTTATACATGTCGCCACCGTACTGTGGATGCGGGTGCGTGATGACGACGCCTTTTGTCCCCGTGCCCCGGCTGATCATCCCTTCTATGCTGAGACCATTCGCTATAAATTCGATTTTTTCATCCATGACATTAGAAACAGACAATCGTGTATTTGCCTGTATAGGCTCCTTTTTGTCGGTTATCAAATATTATCGAAGCTTATAATTTTTTGCGCAACGAGCTTATGTAAATATATCTTTTATTGCAACCTGTTTTACTATACAAAACAGAAGGATGCCGTCAGGTTAAAAGCCGAGCAACCTGCTCGTGCATAACTGGAAAGTCGGCCATACGCAGGGGTCTTTTGGATCGGAATGCCAAGGATCAATGAAAGCTGAAAAGTCGATGTCCAACGAAAATTCATCAGAGCACAATACCTGCGCCTTAGAGAACCGGAGCAGGCGCAAAGGTCCGGACAGACGGAAGGCCGACGATCCGCAATATCGAGGTCCGGAAAGGCGGAGTTTTGGTCGGAGGCGCCTGAGCGATGAAATCGAGACGCTTTTTGCGGGGCTGGGCCGTTTCCTGTGCCGGCACCGTCTCGTGGCGCTGCTCGGGGTCCTGCTGGTAGTCTTGTCCCTGACCGCCATGATCCCGCGAATTACCGTGGACACATCTTCCGAGGCCCTGCTGCACAAAGAAGATCCCATTCTGCTGGAATACAACCGGTTTCGCGACCGGTTCGGAAGTTCCGATCTGATCATCATCGCGGTTGAGCCGGACAACGTGTTCAGCACTGAATTCATCAGGTGGCTGGGCACCTTCCACGAAACCCTGGAGAACGAGGTCCCTCACATCACCGCTGTAACCAGCCTGGTCAATGCAAGAAGCACGTATGGCGAAGCGGATGCGCTTATCGTGGAAGACCTTCTCGAGGGCTGGGATGAAAAAGAGATAGCCTGGGATACCCTGAAGCAACGGGTGCTTGGCAACCCCTTTTATGTCAACAACATCATTTCGGCAGATGGCAGGATTGCCGCTGTGGTCCTGGAAACGGCCGCGGCGGTAACGGAAACGCAAACGGAAGAAGCCGTCCTCGATTCGTTTGAGGACACCTCTGCGGTGGGGCCGGGTGGGTCCGGCGAACGTCGCTATCTCAGTGAAAAGGAAAACAGCGAAGTGGTGGCGGCTGTAAAACGGGTTGTCGTACGTCAGCGCCTACCGAATCTTGAAATAGCAATGTCCGGCGGCCCCTTCATACTGGAAGCCTTCAACAAGAGCACCATGCAGGATATGGTGCGCTGTCTTTCCATCAGTATCATAGCGGTCATCTTTTTTTTGCTGATCCTGTTTCGCAGGCTGACCGGCGTCATTCTGCCCCTGATCATCATTGTTGCCTCGGTCCTGTCGACGCTGGGTCTCATGGCGCTTTGCGCCGTGCCCATCAAAATCACGACGACCATCCTGCCGGCTTTTCTGGTGGCCGTCGGCGTGGGGGATGCTGTCCATATCCTGGCTATATTTTACCGGCAGTATCAGCAGGGCTGCAGTCGGCAGGATGCCATTGTGTATGCCCTCGGCCATTCGGGTCTGGCCATCGTCATGACGACGCTGACAACGGCTGCCGGCCTGCTCTCATTTGGTTTTGCCGAACTGGCGGCTATTGCCGACCTGGGCATTTTCGCAGCCGCAGGTGTCGTGCTGGCCCTGTTTTTTACGATCATACTCCTTCCGGCCCTGCTGGCCGTGCTGCCCATCCAACGCAAAGCAGGATCTCATCCGGCGTCGGTGAGAATGGACCGGGTGCTCATGGCATTCGCGGATTTTTCGGTGGCCCATCCGTTGAAAATCCTGGGTGTGGCAGCTCTGATTGCCGTGACCGCAACCTATTACGCATTCCAACTGAAATTTTCAGACCATGTCGTGGAATATTTTCCAGATGCCATGGTGGTAAAACAGGACCTTACCACGATAGATCGTGAACTCAACGGGACCATCACGCTGGAGGTCGTACTCGATACGGAAATGGAAAACGGGGTTTATAATCCCCGTCTTCTGAATGCCATCGACACGTTTTCCGAGGAGATGAAGCATTACACGGATTCGGAAATTTTTGTGGGAACGGTATTTTCCATCAACGACATCGTAAAGGAAATCAACCAGGCAATGCACGGCAACGACAGGGCATACTATACCATCCCTCAGGCGCGGGACCTGATCGCCCAGGAGCTGTGTCTCTTTGAAAACAGCGGTTCGGGTGATCTGGAAAAACTGGTTGACAGCCGGTTTGCCGTCACCCGGATCACCATAAAAACGCCCTGGGTCGATTCGGTAATTTTCGAACGGTTCCTGCACCAGGTCGAAGCCATGGCCGATCCGATTTTCGAGGGCATGGCCACAGTCAAGGTGACCGGCGGCATGGCACTGATGGCCAGAACCATCCCGGCGGCGCTCAAGAGTATGTCCAGGAGCTATATGCTGGCTTTCCTGATTATAACGGTCATGATGATGGTCCTGGTGGAAAATGTGAAACTGGGCCTGGTCAGCATGATCCCGAATCTATTGCCCATAATCACCATCATGGGGGTGATGGGGCTGGCGCGTATCCCCCTGGACATGACTACCCTGATGATCGGCAGCATTGCACTGGGGTTGGTCGTGGACGACACGGTTCACTTCATGTACAATTTCAGGCGCTATTACGAACTCAGTAAGGATGCCCACCAGGCGATCCGGGAGACACTGATGGGAGCAGGGCGGGCGCTGATGATTACATCCCTGGTGTTGAGTTTTGGCTTTTTTGCCGACATGTTTGCCACCCTGACCCATATCAGGCGCTTCGGATTTTTTACCGGCGTGACTATTCTGGTCGCCCTTATGGCCGATTTCGTGGTTGCACCAGCCCTGATGGTTGTGTTAACCCGTCAGCGTAAGCGAAAGACAGAAATCAGTAGTCAGAGGTCATAAGGTGAAACGTGAAAGGTAAAAGGCGGAAGACTGAAGGGGTAGTGAACCGCAATCTGCTGCCGGTGGAACCAGAATCAAGAATCAAGCATCAAGCAACCAGCAACCAGAAAATATGAACATTGAAGCACAACCTTTAACGAGCGTATATTCGCGTCTTCTGCTGCCGGTGATCATCAGTGCCGGTGCCGTGGGATTAAGCATCGGCCTCATCATTCCCCTGACGTCCATCGTGATGGAGCAGCGCGGCATATCGGTGATTGCCATCGGTTTGAACGCAACCATGTTCTCTCTGGCCGTGTTGCTGACAGGACCGTTCCTGCCGTCTGTCATTCACCGCATCGGCCTGTTGCGCACCATGACAACCGGGGCATTGCTGTCAGGTATTTTCGTATTCGGATTGTGGATTGACGACTCACTGTGGTTCTGGTATCTGATGCGATTTTTCCTAGGCATTACCGGTGGGATGCACTGGGTTGCGAGCGAAGCCTGGATCAACGTCATGGCCCCTGAGCACAGCAGGGGCCGCATTGTCGGGGCCTACGCCACGGTGTGGAGCATGGGGATTGCCGTGGGGCCGCTGCTGTTGAATTTCATCGGTGTCGATGGTGGCCGGCCTTTTGTGATCAGCGGGATGCTCATGGGCTGTGCGGCCCTCCCTCTACTGTTGGTACCCAGGGCTGACAACAGACATCTTCCGCCCGTTAGATATAAGGTGCTGCAGATGCTATTTGTTGCCCCGGTGGCAACCATGGCCGGGTTCATTTGCGGATTTCTGGAAACCGCCGTACTTTCACTCTTGCCGGTCTACGGTTTGCGCAGCGGGATTGAAACAGCGTCTGCCTTGATACTGGTATCCTTTTTTGCCGTAGGCAGTTTTGTCTGGCAGCCAATCATCGGCTGGGTCGCCGACAAGGCTGCCTTTAAAACCGTTGTTCTGGTGGTCGCGTTGGTGTCCGTCGTTGTCGTTCCGCTGGTGCATGTCAGCCTGGTCCTGCCCTTTTTGGCGGGTGTGCTGCTGTTTTTCTGGGGTGGTTCCGTCGGCGCCTACTACGCCCTGGGGATGCTCAATATCGGTCAGGTTTTCAAAGACACCGATCTGACTGCTGCAAGTTCGATGTTTGTCATGGCCTATACCCTCGGCATGGTGGTGGGGCCTCTTTTGGGGAGTACAGCCATGCAGCTCTTCGGCCCTGTCGGCCTGCTGGCGGTTCTGGGCTTTGTGCCGTTGTTTTTTATACCGCTTGTTTTGCGAAAACAA
>JAFDAT010000286.1 GCA_019313725.1 Deltaproteobacteria bacterium | reverse complement strand
CTGGCCGGACGCCAGGGGGGCAGTTCGGCAACTGCTCATGGACCCGGGTCTGTACGCCAATGTTTACGGCAGCCTTAAAACGGAAAAACAGCAGTCCGGGCAAACCGTTCGTCATGCCACGGTAAAAAAACTCCTGACAGCCATGGATCGTTTCAGTGCCGGCCGGGCACTGCGGTTCCCGCTTTCCAAAGAATTTAAAAAACTGACGGCCGCCACGCTGCGCAACAAGACAAAAAAGGGCCTGCCTCCACCGGAGCATTCTTTTTTCAATCAGTGCGATGACCTGGATGCTGCCGGGGAAAGGCTTCTTTTGGAGATGCGCGACCTGCTTTTGTTTTTTAAAGCAGATCTCTTCCGATTTGTGCGCGAACAGCTGGCACGGAAAAAAAAGTCCATGAATGTCCAGTATTTCGATGATTTGCTTATTCAGGTTAGGGATGCATTGATGCAGCCGGGTGCCGGTCTGCTGGCGGCCGCCGTACGACGCCGTTATCAGGCGGCGCTGGTGGATGAGTTCCAGGACACGGATATGCTGCAGTACAGCATATTTTCGCGCTTGTTTTCCGGAGACAACAGCCTGTTGTTTATGATCGGCGACCCCAAACAGGCTATTTATGGCTTCAGGGGCGCCGATATTTTTTCGTATATGCAGGCATCTTCCTGTTCAGAAAACAGGTATACGCTGCTGACGAATTACCGCGCCCACCCCCACCTGATCACCGCGGTAAACACACTTTTTTCAAGGGTGAAAAAACCATTTGTGTTTTCTGAGATCCCCTTTGTCAAGGGTCTGCCTGACAGGCATCGAAAAAACCGGACCACAGATTCCAGGGAAGTATTTCAGTTGTGGTTTGCCGGTTCGAAAGAGCGCCGGCCCCTGGGTAAAAATGATGCCGTGCATGCCATAGCGGCTGCCGTTTCCGCTGAAATAAGCCGCCTGGTATCCGGCCCGGATGGCATGCACCCCGGTGACATCGCCGTGCTGGTGAGGACCCATCGGCAGGCCGGCATTTTAAAACAGCAGCTTGCCACGAACCGTGTGCCGGCAGTTGTCTACAACGCTGGAAATGTTTTTCAAACGGCCGAAGCCAGGGATCTGTTTCTGCTGCTGGCAAGTATTTCAGAACCATTTAACGAGGGGCGCTTCCGGGCCGCCCTGGCCACCCGAATACTCGACGCCCCCCTGCAGGACCTTGATCTGGGATGCAAAACGGCGGACTGGTGGGAACCCGCCCTGAGGCGCTTTGTGCGCTATCACCAGGCATGGCTTGCCCACGGATTTATGGGTATGTTCAATGATCTGCTTTCTGAAGAGAAGGTCCGGGCGCGTTTGCTGGGGTTGACGGATGGCGAGCGACGGCTCACCAACCTGCTGCATCTGGCCGAACTGCTGCATACCTGCGAAGTTCAGAAAAACCTGGGCATGCAGGGCTTGCTCAAATGGTTTTCCATACAGCGTGATCCCAGGTCCGGCATGCCGGAAACACATCAGCTCAGGCTGGAAAGCGATGCCCATACCGTAAAAATCATTACCATTCACAAGAGCAAAGGGCTAGAATTTCCCGTGGTGTTCTGTCCTTTTGCCTGGGACGCGTCCACGGTAAAAGGAGCGGACTTTGCTTTTCACGACCCGGGTGCCGCTCAGCGTCTGACGCTCGACTTAGGATCGCCGGGCATCGAGGAGCACAGGGAACTGGCCCAGTATGAACTTTTGGCCGAAAATCTAAGGCTGCTTTACGTGGCGCTGACCCGCGCCCGGGATAAATGTTATCTGGTGTGGGGCCGCATCAAAGATGTTGAATCGTCTGCGCTCGCTTACCTTTTGCACTATCATGCAAACGAAAGCGAATCAGCGCCGGAAGAGGGCCTGTTCCAGGAAATACAATTTCAGTTTCGATCCAAGGACAATAAAACCCTTGTCCGGGATATCAAGACACTTGAAACCGCCTCGGGCGGAAACATTTATGTCACGGACATAACGGACATGCCGTCCCATGACCTTGCCGCCGGAGCAAAGCCGCCGGACAGCCTTCCGGCATCGAACCGGCAACCGTTGACGGTACGAAAATTCAGTGCATCGATTGATCGCACATGGCGCATATCGAGTTTTTCTTCCCTGATTTCAGGGCGAACCCCGGAAAATGATCAGATGGAAAATGCACAGATAGAGAATGCGCAGATGGACAGTGAACAGCCGGACAGAGACGCGCCTGTTCACGCGGTATCCTCGGAGGAACTCCGCACAGAAATCAATGCGGCCAGGGGTGATCACACCATATTTTCTTTTCCCCGAGGTACCGGCCCAGGCATATTTTTTCATGATATTTTTGAAAATATCGATTTTTGTGCCGTTGGCAGCAGTACTCAGAAAAAAACTATCTTTGAAAAGATGCGCATATACGGTTATGATCCCGTGTGGCAGGATGCCGTCTTGAAAACAATCGAACGCGTACTCACCGTGCCCCTCCACGGTGAAACCGACCGCTTCAGTCTTGGCGCTGTTTCCCGTGAGCAGCGCATCAATGAAATGGAATTCTATTTTCCGCTTAGAAAAATATCAGCTGAAAATATCCGGCATGTGTTCAACCGGCATGGGCGCAGGGCCCTGGTGCCGGAGTTCCCCGACCCGGTAGGGCGCCTGCAGTTCGCACCGGCCAAGGGGTTCATGAAAGGGTTTATCGACCTGGTGTTCGAATTCAACGGCAAATACTACCTGGTGGACTGGAAATCCAACCATTTAGGGCCGACAATCGAGGATTATCGACCTGAATTACTTGAAAATACCATGCAAGGCTCACTGTATGTGCTTCAGTACCACATCTACACCCTGGCCCTGCATCTCTACCTGAAAATACGCCTTCCGGGCTATCGCTACGAAAAGGATTTCGGTGGCGTTTTCTATATTTTCATACGGGGGGTCGATCCTGCGGCAGGTCCGGATTATGGCGTTTTTTTCGACTGTCCCGACAAAGAATTAGTAGCTGCGCTGGAACGAAACCTGTTGGATAATGTATAATTTACCGTTATTAAAAAATTCCGGTCTTTTTGAAAATATCGATATTCAGTTCGGCGGTTTCATGGCCGCTTTATCCGAAATCGATGACGGCGCTGTCCCGCTTGCGGCAGCAATAACGAGCCGCAGCACCCGTAACGGTGACGTCTGTATCGAACTTGCGGCGTATGCGGGCCTGAAAATGACCGGAGCGGCAGATAAGCCAGGCTCGGTCACGTGCCCGCCCTTGAAACAGTGGCGTGAAACTCTTTTGCAGAGCAAAATCGTCGGAGAAGCCGGTGAATACCGGCCGATGATCCTGGATGGGCGGAACCGGCTGTACCTTTACCGTTTCTGGGAATACGAAAAAAAACTTGCCGATTTTCTGCTTGAGCCAACCGCGCCGCCCCTGCCGGATATCAACGCAGCAACCGTTAAGGCCGGCCTTGAACGCCTTTTTCCCGAGCGCGAACCCGGGGAAACCGATTGGAGAAAAATCGCTGCCATCGTGGCGATGTTGAAACGTGTCTGTATCATTTCCGGGGGACCGGGTACGGGAAAAACTTTTGCGGTGGCCCGTATCCTGGCGTTTTTACTGGAACAGCATGCGGACAATCGCCTGAAAATCCTTCTGGCGGCACCCACCGGGAAAGCGGCATCACGTTTGACGGAATCCATCTGTGCAGCCAAGGCAACCCTTACCTGTGCGAACGGGATTAAAGCGGCCATTCCGGACACCGGCCAGACGATTCACCGGATGCTCAAGAGCACCAGGAATGCCTCGCGTTTTCGATATCATGCCGAAAACAAACTGCCGGCCGATGTGGTGGTGGTGGACGAAGCCTCCATGGTAGACCTGCCCCTGATGTCTAAACTGGTTCAGGCGCTTTCAGCCGGGACCCGGCTTTTACTCCTGGGAGACAGGGATCAGCTGGCTTCAGTGGAAGCCGGTTCGGTCATGGGGGATATATGCGGGGATCGTCAAACCAATGCCTTTTCAACTGATTTCCGCCGTCAGATCAAGGCCCTTGCAAATATCGATTTGTCGGCAGTCAAGGGTGTGCCGGTTGAAGAAAGCGGCTTTCAAGACCGCAGGATTCATTTTTCAAAAAGTTACCGGTTCGATGCGATGAGCGGGATTCCGGAGCTCAGTCGCCTGGTCAACAGCGGCAGGGCCGGGGATGTTGTCAACCTGCTGAAAAACGGTTCGTATGCGGATATAAAATGGTTTGCCCCGGATCCGGATAAACAGCGATCCCGGTTGGTTGAGGATAAGATTGTCCGCCATTACGGTGAACTTTCCCGGGAAAAGGACCCCGCCGGAGCACTTGCGGTTATGAACAGGTTCAAAATCCTTTGCGTGCTAAACCACGGGCCTTACGGGGTCAGGAGCGTCAACCGCCGGGCAATCGAAATATTGGGTAAAACGCATGGGGCAGGGTACCGTCACATCGGGGAGGACCCGGTATGGTATCATGGACGGCCGGTACTTATCAGAAAGAACGATTATCGGCTTGAATTGTACAATGGTGACATGGGTATCGCCATGCGAGATCCGCATGACGGCAACAAATTAGCGGTTTTTTTTACCGGAAACGACAATGTCATACGACGATTCCCACCCTTCAGGCTACCGATGCACGAAACCGCTTATGCCATAACCATTCATAAGAGCCAGGGATCGGAATTTGACGATGTTTTGTTGATGCTGCCTGAGAAGGACACCCCGATTTTAACCAGGGAACTTGTTTACACAGGAATTACCCGGGCGCGCCGAAATCTATCGATTTTATGCTCGAAATCTGCTATAAGCTCCGCTGTATCGCGGCAGATCGCAAGAACCTCGGGATTGCGGGATAAAATAGAGGGTTTACAGCGAAATTCTAAATCCGACTATTGAAGTTTGCAACAAATCCAAATATCAAAGCCTCAAATGCTCCCAACATGAGCCATTCAAAATGGAGACTTTAACATGCGCAGAACACTCATAAAAGGCACCGGCCGGTATGTTCCTGAACGTCTGGTCACCAATGACGA
>JAFDAT010000285.1 GCA_019313725.1 Deltaproteobacteria bacterium | reverse complement strand
TTCAATATCGGCTTTTACTTTGTTATCCCAACGCGAGAAAGCAGCGACCCTCAAGTTCTCTTCGATTGTAAGGTACCAGAAAACGGGTCGGTCTTCCATAACGTATGTGACACCATAGCGTTTCATGATATCGGTGGCGTCGAGCCCTTTGATGGAAGTGCCTTCCATTTTGATGTCGCCTTCAATAATGTCTCCGTCATAAAAGTCGATCATTCCCGAAACGGCGCGCAGAAGTGTTGTTTTGCCGGCTCCGTTTGCACCGATAATGATCAGGGTCTCTCCTTTCTTGACTTCAAGGGAGACACCATTCAAAACAGAAATCACATCATGGTATACGACCCGAAGGTTTTCAATGATAAGCATGCCTATACCCTTTCGATTCGGACCGTTCCAAAAAGACCGTAAGGCCTGATAAACAACACGATCAACAGCAGCAAATAGGGGGCCACTTCTTTAAAACCGACCAGCCCCAGGGGTTCAATATAGGTACCCGCCAGGGCCTCACATATACCAACAAGAATCCCGCCGATCAGAGCACCGCCAATACTGTCCATCCCGCCAATGAGCACCACCGGGATGGCTCTGAGGCCGACGAATCCCATGCCGACTGAGAGCGCGCCAAAGTTGGAGATCATAATTCCGGCAATAGCGATGCACAGGGCACTGATAGCCCATACCATCAGCAGGACAAAGCGGGCATTGATGCCGAAGGCCATGGCTTTGGCCTGGTCCTCCGATGTAGCTCGAATGGCCAGGCCCCAGCGGGTGCGGAAAAGAAAGAAGATAACCAGGCCGAATGTCAATAACGACAAGATTCCAGCCCAGATCGGATCCGATAAAAACAGGAATGTGCCCATCTCAAGCGTGATATCCGGCAGGTCGAGAAAAAACGAATAAGAGTGTGAACCCCAGATCAGCTGCGCGCAGGCTCTCAAGAAAAAAGCCAAACCAAGGGTTACGATGGTCATTGAGATTGGAGACCGTCCCAGCAAGGGTTTAATGGTGAGTCTTTCCACAACGGCTCCTACGACCCCAGCGGCCAGCAATCCCAATGGGAGGGCAACAACGAAGCGAAGGATGGGACTGTTGATAAGGGACGGCAGCTTCAGTCCGGAATAAAAGATAAAAAAGGTTAATGCGCCGGCCGTAAGACCCAGAGGAAGCGCCATGCGCAGACGAAGATTCTTGTCGTATACCAAAACAAAAGAGAAGAAGACAAACATCAGCAACCCCAGGGGAAGGGCTTTCTGCCATGGGATTGTTTCGTTGAAAAAAAGGATATAGAAAAGAAATGAACCGATGATGAGAAACTCGCCGATGGCGAAGTTAAACGCTTCCGATGCCTTGAATATAATGACAATGCAAAGTCCCAGCAGAGCATAAACCAGGCCTACCAATACACCTGAACCCAGGGTCTGAAGAAGATCGATCATGATGGCCTCGCTAAAAAATGATCCCACACGGAATTCCGAGTGGGATCATGCTTTGTTGTGCGCGTTTGAGCATGAAAATTTATTACCATTGAATTTCGTCAGTATTGATCCAGTCACCGATGGGTGTTAAGCCTCCTGTGGGCACCATTTTGTCCCCCATTTTGACCATTTTGACATGAGCTTTGAACATCCGCAGCATGGGAATCGTGTGGGATTTGTAAGCAAATGCTTTGCCGTCAAACATGCCTTTGAAGTCCCATACCATATTGTCGAGGGCCTTTTTAACCCCTTCCCGGGTAAGTTCGTATTTGTTGTCCGCTTCCGTGAGCGCCTTCTGAATCATTAGCGCATAGGTCAATCCTTCTTCATAGAGGAACATATCTTTGATTCCTCCGGCCTTGAGTCCTTTTTCATATTCTGCGGGCCGGTATTTCTTGGCAAAATCATGGGCAAACTTTACAAAGGCATTATCCATCGTGGTTTTCGACCGGGGCACGGCGTCATTAAACGGTCGGGTGGCCACACCAACATACCCGTCAAATGCCTCCTGAGCAACCAGGATCGGGAATCTGCCGGTCGTGTAGTGAGTTCCCATGAGTTGGACACCTTTGAGAATCTTTTTGGCGGTTTTAAAAAAGATAGCTGTATAGGCACCGGCGCCCGAATAGCCGTGATATACCACGTACTGGGCTTTGACTTTGCGTAGCTGCATGCATTCGTTGGTGGCGGTGGTGGCGGTATAGGGATATTCAATCTCGGCCACCACATCGAAGCCAAGCTGCTTGGCATAGGCGATACCCTCGGGTGTGCCATCCTTGCCCCAAGCAGTGGGACTGTAGACAAAACCGACCCTGGGCTTGCCTTCTGCCTTGTGATTCTCCTTGATCCACTTCATGAGTACTTTTATCTGATTGCCGTAGGTAGCTCCTAAAGAGTAGTAGTAGGGGTATTTGGAAGGGCCGCCGTCCTCACCAAAGATCTCCGTGGAGTATGAGCCGTCAAGCCATGGAATCTTTTCTTCCACGTTTACCTTTTCAATGAGTGGTTTAAGGCCCCCGGTAATGTAGCCGGTGGCCATCAGGAATTCGTCTTTACGGTGTTCCGCGGTGTATTTGTTGAAATTGGCCACTTCCACCGTGGGATTGTAACGGAAATCTTCCAAATACCAGGTGATCTTTTTTCCGTTGACACCGCCGCCCTCACCATTGACCCAGTTCATTCCGTCGATGTATCCCCAGCCGAATTCCGGTAGAGATCCAACAGGTCCACTCATGGGAAATTGTGACAGAACTTTGATCTCTTTAGCGGCAGTGGAACTAGGACCACCGAATACAAAAACCAGGATTACGAATGTAATAAAAATTGTTCTTCTTTTCATGTCTCCTCCTCTATTTTGCCGGATCAAACAATTTGCCCGTATGAGAAAAGAGCGTTTTCCTCTTTCTGATCTACTTCGGGCTTATCAAGGATCTCAATGTTTAGTGTAGCTATTTTAAATACGTTCCGAAATCGCTTTGACACCGACAAGGTCAGTGGTAGTTTGCCTGTGAAAGAAGATACCATTAAGAAGCAAAAAAATGTGGTGGAGGAGCGAACGACTGTTGTCCTTTGGCTGATCAGCAACAAAGGGAACTCCTCAACACGCTGGGCAATATTACTGGACAATATGAAACAAGACATTTCTTGTCAAGCTAAATTTGAGATGGATGTATTTCATCCAACCGCTTTTTGGCGTCCGGAAATACTTTATGCGTTAGGCGATAAACAGATCTCCGGAAAAGAGCCATCCTTCATTTTTTCCTCAGAATACCGAAATTATTTTCTTAAGATAGCGCATAGAATGATTTATATTGAAAAATTTAGCGTTAGTTGAAATATCAGACATATCAGATAAGAAATTATTGACTGAACAAATCCAAACAGAAAATTGTCATGATCCGTTAATGCATGATTGGTCCGTAAATATAGCCAAAAGAGGAGTCGCTTTTGAAGATTTCATATTCAAGTTTTAAGATGCAATTGAAAGGAGGGAATTAAGATTTGATCATTTTCAGGTCATCACAAAAACAGAAGGTTCTATGATTAAACCTAACATGCTGAAATTTCATCTAATAATGATCTAATCAACTGTCGGATAGTGCCTTTCAGTAGTGTTGATTTCTATATCATGTCAATACTCATGAAGCGTATTGACATTATCAATACTTTTACCGACCCGCATATACTCATAGCCCCTTAAGCATTTAAGCATTGAGCGCTGACGCTTCACTTCGTATGAGTGGTTTTTTCAAGTACGACAATGAATCGGGACCGTATCCTCCGGAGTGAGGCAGAAACGGCCCGCATCCCGGTATTGCCTTGACACCCAGGGCGTCCTGGGATTACATATCCTCAGCCGCAACAATTGAACAGACGATAGAAAGGATTCTGCAGCCTGTTGCAAAATACGCTTCGATGGGATGACCTATGGCCGGATTCAGTAATGCAATGGAAATTTTCAAACTCCTGGACAAGTCCAATTGCCGGAAATGCAATCAGCCGACCTGCCTGGCCTTTGCAGGAGCGGTGTACCAGGGGCGCAAGCAACTCGGCGACTGCCCGGTCATCGATGCGGACGTCATCAAACGCTATGAACAGCACGAACAGGTTCAGCCTGCCGCCAACCGGGATCTGGAAAACATGCTCGCACAGGTTAAAAGCACCATCACAAGCATGGATCTCTCCGCGGCGGCTCACAGGCTGGGGACGACCTACGCGCATGACCGCCTGACGCTCAAAACACTGGGCAAGAATTTCACCATCGACACAAACGGCGAAATCTACACCGACATCCATGTGCATGGCTGGCTGCTCGGGCCCGTACTCAATTATATCACCCACAGCAAGGGCCGGCCCGAATCGGGGACCTGGCTCCCTTTCCGGGAGCTGGCCGGAGGAAAAACCAGATACCGCCTGTTCGAACAGCGTTGTGAAAAAGCACTCAAACACATTGCCGACACCTATACGGACCTGTTCGAGGACATGATCCATATCTTTAACGGCCGGCCCGTGGAAAATCATTACAAGTCCGACATCTCGCTGGTACTTTACCCTCTGCCCAAATTTCCGATTCTGATCTGCTATTGGAGACCCGAAGACGGGCTTGAATCGGATATGAACATATTTTTCGATGCTGTGGCGGAAGAAAACCTTGACATCGATATGATCTACACTATTTCCGCAGGATTGATTGTCATGTTTGAAAAACTGGCCCTGCGGCACGGCATAAAGTAAAAACACGCTTTGGATTCTGAATAAATGTCCGCTCAAATAACCATATCTACCTGGCTGTTCATGCTGTTGGTGGCCATCGCCGTCGGAGCAATACTCGACCGGGTGCTCATCCCCAGCACGCGCTGGTTCCTGCGTCGGCGGATCAACCGCGTCATTGATGAAATCGGTACACGCCTGGACATCGAGATCAGACCCTTCCAGTTAACCAAACGGCAGGTTCTCATTGACCGACTGGCCTACGACCCGGCCATCATCGATGCCATCCAGATATATGCCGCGGAGCACGACATGCCCCGTGAAGTCGTGCAAAAAAAAGTAATGGTCTATGC
>JAFDAT010000284.1 GCA_019313725.1 Deltaproteobacteria bacterium | reverse complement strand
CAGAGTTCGGCGGTGGAGGGGGCACGGTGATGGCGGTTACAATTTCCGCCGGCTGCAGCGCGTTAATGCCGGGCCCTTTGAAGAATTCCTCCAGGTCAAGTGTGCGGTCGCCTGCAGGGCCGGTAATAGAAAGCGTCGCCCCCATGGCCAGCAGTGTCGGCGCATTGTCGGCAGAAGGCGATGCATTGCACAAATTTCCTACCACGGTGCCCATATTTCGGATTTGTACATTAGCGGTGTTGCGGGCTGCGTCGGCTATTGCAGGATATTTTTTCATAATAACCGGATGGGCGGCCACGTCTGCCAGGAGGGCGGTGGCACCAATGACCAGCCCTTTTTTCGGGCCGACGGAAATGCGGTCGAGGTTCTTTATCTTTTTCAAAGCGACAACAGCATCCGGTGCAATCAATCCATGATTTTTCTTTACTAGGAGATCGGTCCCGCCGGCCATCGCGAAGGTATTTTCCCCCAGCCTGTCGAGCAGTTCCACGGCCTCCTTTATGGTGTCCGGCGCGAAGTACTCAAACCCTGAACGTGTCATCGTTTTTTCCTTTTTGATGGTTTGCGGTTCATTTTTTCGGCGGAGACGGCTATGGCTTCCACAATTTTGTTGTATCCCGTGCAGCGGCATAAATTACCGGAGAGTCCCTCACGGATCTCATTCTCGCTGGGATGGGGCTTTTTACTGAGGAGGTGATATGCCGACAGTTCCATACCAGGGGTGCAGAACCCGCATTGAATGGCACCTTTTTCAATAAAGGCTTCCTGGATGGGATGCAGTTTTTCTCCGGAAAGTGCCAGGCCTTCAACCGTCATGATCTCCTTGCCGTCCGCTTCCACCGCCAGGGTCAGGCAGGAACTCACGGAACGTCCCTCCATGATGACCGTGCATGCGCCACAGTCACCGGATCCGCACCCCAACTTAGTGCCGGTCAGGTTGAGCTCTTCACGCAGGACCTGGTTGAGTGTTCGCCGGGGATCAATGGCCAGGGTATAGTTGTCACCGTTGATCGTGAGTTGGATCTCGTGTTTCATTGCTATGGGCTCCTTATGGGATAGTAGCTTTATAGTAGCTTTAATGTAGCTTTTAATTGAGATACACCTTTTCGGGGTGCAAATCAAGGTTAAGTTGGGCCTGATTCCGAATTCTCCACTCAGCATTCCGAATTCCGAATTTGTGCTTTACAAGCCAGAAGTCGTGTCGTATTCATCGGGATGATATCAGAACAAGCAGTTAACCGTATTTCCCGGAGATGTTTACCTATATTTCGATCCACAAAGGAAAAGAGCAATGGCTAACATAGATCCAGAAGAGAGTTTGTTTCACAGTTTCATAAAAGTGCAGCACAAATACGGTCTTGCCTGACACCGGCGTTCAGAAAACGCTGAAATGAGCTTTTATCGCATAAACTGTTTATTTTATGTATTTTTTCTATTCAGGACCCAGAAGATGGAATTTTTTTGAGTTATGGTAATAAAATACTGAAAATAAGCTTGATTTTTATAAATAATGTGTTTATCGTATTTTCAATCAATAAAGGCCCGTTCAATTTGGCGGGCCGGTTTCGTTACTAGCGGGGAGATCCATTTGTCATGAAGACAACCCGAAGTTTGGAACCATGAGGATTATTTTGAAAGGAGGGTGTCACAATGGCGAATGGAATAGTAAAATGGTTTAATAACAGTAAAGGTTATGGATTCATCGAGCAGGAAGACGGCCCGGATGTATTTGTACATCATTCAGGTATCAATTCCGTCGGTTTCAAATCTCTTGATGAGGGTGACCGGGTTACCTTTGACATCGAGCAAGGCCAGAAAGGTCCTGCTGCAGTCAATGTAACTGTAGCGTAGCGTTCACTTCCAGAAGATATTAAAAAAGGGCGTCCTTCGCGTAAGCGGGACGCCCTTTTTTTTCATACTGAAAAAAGGCACGGGATCCTCTGAGCTCTGGCATCTATAAATATGGTACCCAATAAGCAAGCGGCCGGCCGTAATTGGGATAGATGGCTACCAGTTTTCACACAGCAGTTCAAAATAACCCTGTGGCTTAACACATGCCGGACATTTTTCCGGGGCTTCAGCACCCGTGTGCAGGTACCCGCAATTCCGGCAGCGCCACACGGTGTCATCCTTTCTGGCAAAGGCACGGTTGGCTTTAAGGTTGGCGGCAATCTCCCGGTAGCGTTTTTCGTGTTGTTTTTCCGAGATGCTGATCGCTGCCCACGTTTCAGCAGCGCGTTCAAACCCTTCATCCATGGCGATTTTAGCAAAGCCCGGGTACATTTCCGTGTGTTCGAATCTTTCGCCATCGGCGGAGGCAATCAGGTTTTCATATGTGCCCAGTATGACACCTGCAGGAAAAGAACCCGTGATTTCCAGTTCTCCGCCATTGAAGAATTTAAAAAAGCGCAAGGCATGTTCGCATTCCTGATTGGCGGTTTCTTCGAAAATGTCGGCAATCTGAATGTAGCCTTCCTCCCTGGCCCTGCGTGCAAAAAAAGTGTACCGGTTGCGCGCCTGGGACTCCCCCGCAAAGGAAGCCAACAGGTTTTTTGCTGTCAGGCTATCTCTGAATTTTCCCACCTTGAACCTCCTCGAATCTATAAGTATACTTTTGGATGTAAATTACTTTAATGGGCCAGGATTCTTTACTTGTCTATGACCTCAATAGCCTCGGCGCCACATTCATCCACAGCCTTTTGAACGACTGCTTCCAGGTGCTCCGGAATCAGATCCATTTTAGCGATGGACATGAGTTCGTCCTCATTATATTCGAAAACTTCCGGGCACAGTATGTTGCAGTTTCGATCTCCCATACATTGACTGGTAACACGAACTTTCATGACAACCTCCTTTTTATCTGACAGGTTTGAGTAAGATTCACTGAAATGTATGAATTGTATTGCATGATTATAGTTTTGGGTCAATATCTGCTTTCAGCAAATTTTCATGCGCTGCTTTTCATGATTTTGCGGAGCGCCGGGATGAATTTGTGGTTGGCTTTATGAAGCGGATAGGCCTCGATTTCATCCAGATGGATCCATCTGAAGTCCACCGGCCCGTTCAGTTTCACTCTGCCGGCCTTATAACGGCAGGTGAACACATCCACCGTAATCTTAAAATGCGTATATGCGTGTTTTATGCGGGTAACGAACGTACCTGCCCCCACCGTCAGGTTTACTTTTGTTTTCAGAATTCTCAAACAAGTTGTTTCCGGGGATTCGCTCGGGCTGATTCTACCGCCGGGAAATTCCCATAAACCGCCCAGCAGGCCTTCATCCTTGCGCCGGGTTATCAGGACTTTGCCTTTCTTCATCACAACCCCGACGGCAATGGCATATTTCGGTATCGGTTTGGTCTTTATTCGCCGGGGATATTCTTTGATCTTGTCATCTTTATAAGCCAGGCAATGGGACTGCAGGGGGCAATCCGGGCAGTGCGGGTTTTGCGGCTTGCATACCAGGGCTCCTAATTCCATAAGCGCCTGGTTGTAGGCCGCAGGCATTGTCGGGTCCATCAATTCATGCGATTTTTCTTTGAAAACAGTGTGGGACTTCGAATCGTTGACAGGGGCATCTATGCAGAAAAGTCTGGAAAAAACGCGCTTGACGTTTCCGTCCACGACCGGTTGCGGGATATTGTAGGCGATACTTAGAACAGCCGCGGCGATATAGTCGCCCACACCGGGCAGTTTTTTGATTTCTGTCAAACTGTCCGGGATCACACCGGCATGGTCGTTGACAACGATGTTGGCGGTTTTGTGCAGATTGCGGGCACGGCTGTAATACCCCAGCCCTTCCCACATTTTGAGGACGTTTTGAAGGCCGGATTCTGCCAGATCATGAATGTCCGGAAATCCGGCTAAAAATCTCTGATAATACGGGATAACCGTATTCACCTGGGTTTGTTGAAGCATGACTTCGGAGATCCAAATTTTGTAGGGGTCACGGGTTTGCCGCCAGGGCAGGTTCCGTTGATTGTGCTGATACCAGTCTACCAGCACTTTTCGCAACTGTCGGTATTGTTTAGGGACCATATGTTAAAGCTATCACAATCAAATCCGGTTTGCCAGGCATTAGGGGGATGCTTGGCCATGGCTACGACTTTCCGTACAATAACAATTCATCATCTATTCTTTGTCAGTGATTTATGCAACTAAGGGGTTAAGTTTTCGGGGGGCATATGTTATACGTACAACTCCCTTTTTAAGCCACCGGCTCTGCCGGTGAGAATTGAAAAGGTTCTATCGATCCGGTGAGGATTATATTGTAATCAAGGCCTTCAATGGTACTAAACCGGTGGCTCAAAAAGGGAGTAAATCAGCGACCACCGGCAGAGTATGGCCCCTTCGAGGGGCCTTCCTCATACCCCCGGCTCTGCCGGTGGTCGCTGATTTAACCGGAAGGTGATCTACAGTATGATCTACCTATTACGACATGGAGAGATAGAGGACCCCGGCAGCAGGCGTTTCATCGGTCAGACAGATTGCCGTCTGAGTACAAGCGGGCGGGCTCAGGCCGAGTATTGGAAGACATGGCTGCAAGGGAAGGGGGTCGTGCACATCTACTGCAGCGATCTGGACCGTTCATCCGAAACAGCCGAAATTATTTCAAGCGGTTTGGAAGTGAAAATTTCGGTCAATCCTGATTTAAAAGAGATACACCTCGGGGAATGGGACGGAGAACCCATGCAGCGTATCAGGAAAAAATTTCCGGCATCCTGGACAGAAAGAGGTGCGCATATCGACGCATACAGGATACCCGGCGGGGAGAGCTTCAATGATCTATACAACCGCGTTGTTCCTGTGTTCACGTCAATTGCGCGGAAGATAGCTGCAGAACATGTATTAATCGTGGGCCATGCCGGGGTGAACCGCATGATTTTGTGTCATGTGCTGGGCATGCCAATCCGCAGGCTTTTTTCCATCAGGCAGGACTACGGCGGATTGAATATTATCGAGAACGATTCAACCGGTTTTCAGGTGGCGTCAATGAATATAACATTAAGTCCATCCATAAAAATATAGGCGTAAACCGTAG
>JAFDAT010000283.1 GCA_019313725.1 Deltaproteobacteria bacterium | reverse complement strand
ACCACCTTCGAATCACTGGATAAGGTTCGTCTGGAAAACTACCTCCGGGATATACTCAAGGACCCTGAAGTGCCTGAGACCAGAGAATCCTGGATCGTCCGCTTGAAAGCCCTTGGTTTGATGACCGATGGCATCACGGAAGAACCGGTCTGCACAATCGCCGGATTGAACCTGTTTGGAATCAAACCCCGGCAGACGCTCAAGCAGTCAGGCATTCGACTCATGTTTTTCGATGCTCTGGACAAGGAGTATCAGGCGCTGCTCGATAAAATGCTTGACGCGCCTCTGGTGGGTCGTTTCCAGGTGGGTAAATCCGGAACAATCCTTATTGATTCCGGTCTGATAGAAAAATGTCTGGAGATGATGGAGCCTTTTGTCACACAGGAACCCAATCATATTGACGAAAACTTCCGCCGCGAAAAAAAATGGCACTACCCTTTTGAGGCCATCCGTGAATTGCTGATCAATGCCCTTGCACACCGGGATTGGACACGTTTTGTGGATGTTGAAATTACCGGTTACAAAGATCGTCTTGAAATTATCAGTCCGGGTGCCTTGCCCAATTTCATGACCGTTGAAAAAATGCTGGCCGGGCAACGATCCGCCAGAAACCATATTATTGTAGAAGTGTTACGGGATTACGGCTACGTGGACGCCCGCGGGATGGGGGTGCGTACAAAGGTCATTCCAGCTTTAAAAGCGGAATGCGTCCAATCTCTATTTGACGTTACCGAAGATTATGTGAAGGTGGTTGTCGGTAAAGCGTCGGTAAACCCCCTCGAAAGTGCGGCTAAAGTGTCGGTAAAGGTAACCAAAAGTGTCGGTAAAGCGTCGGGAAAGATTCTGTCCGCAATAAGCGATAACGCCAATATCACCATTCCGGAGTTGGCAAACCTTGTCGGCGTCACCCAGCGGTCAGTCGAGCGGAACCTGCGAAAACTCCAGCAAGAAGGGGTTCTGAAACGAGTCGGTGGCAGAAAACATGGCCATTGGGAAGTTGCAAAATAATGAAAATGGTTAATAAAAAAGTGCGATGGCGGGGAGCCCGGGAGTCGCACCCGGCTGCGCGGGTTTAGAGCCCGCATGATCACGTGTCGATCCACCCCCCGCAACAGATTCACTGTCGTGAATCTATGAAACGCGGCTTCGCCGCTTTATTCAATATCTGACAGTGACTTACCCCATCTATCCCTGCAGGTCAAATACCTTTGGGCCGCCCTAACCCGAACGAGCCGGAAAATACACATATCAAGCACCAAATCCGAAACTAACATCGCTATTTAATGCGGTAGTAACAGGGTAAGACTATTGGGTACCAGCTTTGGCAGGGCTAAAGCCCTGAGCTACATTTGCATACCGGCAAATATCGGTAAATTGAAACGCCCGTTTTTCATGCTCACATGGTTTTGAATTTTGGGTTTTGGTCATTCGAATTTGTTTGTGATTTGGGATTTGGGATTTTTTGCATTTCACTTGAACCCTCGAATCCTCGCCCCCTTGAATCCTAAATCGATGCCCGCTCCCTGAACCGGTTGACACAGTTGATGTCGATGTCGAGCAGTTCGGCAATGTTGAATTTCGCCTCCATGCATTTGGGGGAACCCGCGTGGGGATGCAGCAACCCGAGGTTGAGGTCTTCACGCGCTTCATTCATGATGACGGGGTCTGTCAGGTCGGAAACAGCCACCTTCAGTTTTTCAGCCACATACGCTTTGGCCTCGTTTATTTTCATGCCGCGGGATATTTGCATTCGCGCCACCAGATCTCCGGCAGCCCTCATTCCGCCCATTCCCGAGGCAATCGAGTGAGTAACCACCATGCCCATGAGGTCACCGACACCAACCGACAATCCGACCAGACGGCAGATTTCAACCATGGCCTTGGAAGCGCGTGAGGCTACGTCCAGGGGCGGGTGATCGTTCACCGTCATCCCCCCGACCCCCATCCCCATGTTGACATGCACCGGTATGGTGGCCTCTTCGCAGCACGCCTTCATAAAGGTAATGGCCCTGGCCATGTTCCAGGGCGTTGACTCGCTGGTATTGGTGTTGCAGACCGGGCCGAAAATAGTGACGCCCGCCTTTTCCGCCAGTTTGACCTGTTCGTGGGCATAAAGGCCGGCCAGGCGAACCCCTTCCCAGGTCAACTCACTGTGCATACCCAGCACGAATTCCCCGGCCATCCCCAGTTCGATGCATATTCCGGGATATTTTTCTTTGAGGATCGCCGTGGCCTTCAGGCCTGCCAGAAAATCAGCATCTCCGGCCGCCCCCACCGTGTCCAGAATGATGGCATCGGCGCCGGATTCATACATGGCACCTGAGACATAGACGATATCGTCCACCGCATCCTCGACGGCAGCTTCATAGGATTGCATGGCCTCTTCTATTTTTCCCTGGGGAAGGAGCTCCGAAGGGTTTGGAAAAGGCCCGTCCGGTTGACTGTACAACCCCAGATTGGGCATCGCACCGTAGAAAACCGGTGCGGTGGTCACTGAAAGCACCTGCTCCAGCAAAGGCTGTTCATAGGTAACGATGGGCTTGATCGGCTTAAAGCTGTAGTCCATGTGACCCATCTCCAGCGTATCCGCCCCCAATAGTTTTTCGTAAATCTGAAGACACTGCAGCCGGTCAACATTGACCTGGGCCCGCAACATTTTTATGGGAGATCCATCATAAGACAGAACCACCTCCTTGACGGGTTCAACACCGATAAAACGGTGTGGAGAACTGAATATATCGAAAAGATGATCCAGTTCATCCTTTGCGAGAGTGGGTATGCGACCACGCTCGGCAGCGTCTTCGCTCCCCTCCTCGAGATCCCGCCGAATATCATCGACCGACATTTCCACGGGTGTTCCATCGCCGTAACGAGTTAGTATTTTTTCCATCATCTCCTCCGGAAATATGTTTGAACTAGTTCATCATTAGTACTGAATGCGTGTTATTAAACCGTTTTAAGTTTTAGGTTTTGCGTTTTAGGTGGTTTTTTAGGCAACGAGCAAACAGCTAAGAGCCAACCGCCAACAACCGCCAGGTTGTTCAATTACGGCTGAAGGCAAAATCACACCGAAGGTAAATGACAGCCGGAGGCGTAATCGCGCGCGAAGCGCAAATGTCGGCCGAAGGCCACAAGTCAATCCGCCAGGATTGACTTGCATATCGCATCCCCCATCTCAGACGTCGAGTTATCGCCACCCATGTCACGGGTCCTGACACGGCCCGATTTCAACACCGCGACAATGGCGCTTTCGATGTCGCGGGCGGCTTCAACCTCGCCCAGGTGCTCCAGCATCATCCGGATCGATTCGATGGCGGCTACTGAGTTGACGATACCCTTGCCCGCATATTTGGGCGCCGACCCGTGTATCGGCTCAAACATGGAGGGAAACATTTTGTCAGGATTCAAGTTGGCACCGGCCGCAAATCCCATCCCCCCCTGAAGCATGGCGCCTAAATCGGTGATGATGTCGCCGAACAGGTTGGATGCCACGATCACATCGAAGGTATTCGGGTTCTTGACGAACCACATGGTCAGGGCATCCACCATAGCCATGTCGGTTTTAATTTCAGGATAATCCCGCGACACCTGGTCAAAAACCCTGTCCCAGAACACCATGGAGTAGTTGAGGGCATTCGATTTGGTGCAGTTGGTGACCCGGGCATGTTCCGCTCCCCTGGCCTCCATGCGCCTGCCGGCAAGTTCAAAAGCGTAGCGCATAACTCTTTCGCAACCTTTTTGTGTAAAAATAGCCGTTTGCAGGGCAAAACCGTCCGGCGTCCCCATTTTGAAAATCCCGCCATTGGCGGCATATTCACCCTCTGTGTTTTCCCTGACCACAGCCATGTCAACGGTTTCCGGAGTGGCGCTTATGACCGGCGAAGAAACCCCCGGATAGAGCTTGATGGGTCTTAAATTTACATACTGGTCAAATCCCTTCCTGATCGTCAGCAGCAGGGTCAGAGAAATGTGGTCCGGCACCTTGTCGGCATCTCCGACGCACCCCAGAAAGATGGCATCGAAATCCTCGAGTGTTTTCAGCATGTCGTCAGGCATCATACGGCCGTGCTTCAGATAATAATCACACCCCCAGCCGAATGTTTCGGTGCCGACCTTAAAGCCGTATTTCTGCGCACCGGCCTTCAGCACCTTTTCCCCTTCTACCGCCACTTCGCCCCCCACGCCATCACCGGGGATAACCGCTATATCATATGATTTCATAGAACTCCTTTCATAAAACCATTTCAAAGAAACGTCCAAGGACCAATGGGAATGCTGGCTCAGCTCGTGAAAGGCTAGTAGACATAGCAGTGAAAATTTTTTTTAAGGCTGGTGCCGAGAATGAACATCATGATTTCTTCCGTCTCCTGCTGTTTCATTTTAATGATCAGCCTTTTCTCGCCGGTAGCGGAATCCCGAACCAATTTCTGATCAACGATTTTCTTTTTCAGGCAGGACAGCGCCGCGTCAACTTGCAGAAAGTTGTCTTGCCCCTTGATCCCCAGGCGGTGCTCGATAACCACATAAGAGTATGCGGGATCATACGCCGGGGTCATCTCCGCCACACCTGTCCGGTGGTTTATAGTATCCTGTTTCATATATCCGACTACCCGATAAGCGCCTTGATTTTAGCAACGGAATCCTGGGCATCTTCAGCATAGGCATCCGCTCCGATTTTCGCGGCCCAACGACCGGTAACGGGCGCCCCGCCGACCACTGTTTTGAATTTGTCACGAAGCCCCGCTTTTTTGAGCTCTTGCTCTAGCTCCTTCTGGTACCCCATGGTTGTCGTCAACAACGTACTGGTACCGATAACATCGGCATCAACCTTAACCGCCTCTTCGATAAACTTCTCGGTATCCGCATCGCGTCCGATGTCGTGCACGATCAGTCCGTTTGCCCGCAACAGGGCCACGACAATGCCTTTCCCGATGTCATGAATATCTCCCTTTACAGTGCCGATGACCACAACACCCGGTTTTTCAAGTTTTTTCTCGGGCAGAGCATCGTTCACCAGATTCGTAACTGTTTTCATTACATCCGCCGATT